>DASPXY010001756.1:0-5263 GCA_035637055.1 Gemmataceae bacterium
GTGCTCCTGGGGACGCCGATCCTGCTGGCCTATGGGATGCTCGTGGGCGACGGGGCGCCGTGGTACTTCTACGGCCTGATGCCGGCGTTTTTCCTCGGCTTCGTGATGGTGCCCGGTTCGCTCGGGGCCTTGCTTTGCCTCCTCCTGGTAAACTTCCTGCCGCGCCGGCGCAAACAAGTCTTCTGGGTATTGGGGATCGCGGTAGTGGCGATTCTGGTCTGGTGGATCTCCAGCCGGGTGCTCGCGCCGGCGCAGGATGGGATGCTCACGCGCGACTGGCTGAATCGCATTCTCGGCGATTTCTCGCTGCTGCAGGGCTCGGTGCTGCCGGCGCACTGGGTCGGCCAGGGATTGCAGGCGGCAGCCCTGGGTGAAGTCGGCAATATGCTCTACTACCTCACTCTCGTTTGTGGCAATGGCCTGTTCCTTTACCTCCTGACGGCATGGACGGCAACGAAGTTGTACCGGCGCGGCTACAACTGCGTCGCGACGGGCGGCAGCTTGCGGAAGCGCTACGGCGGGGCCTGGCTGGATCGCGGCCTCAGTCGGTTGCTGGGTTTCCTCAACCCGCAGACGCGGCTCCTGATCGTCAAGGACTTCCGCACCTTTCGCCGCGACCCGGCCCAGTGGGCGCAAATCCTCATCTTCGTGGCCCTGGGCGTGCTCTACTTCGGGAACATGCGCCGCTTCTACGAGCGCGACATCGGCGCTTCGTTCCGCAACGGCATCGCCCTGCTCAACCTCGCCGCCGTTTCGTTCCTGATGTGCGCTTACACGGGCCGGTTCATCTACCCGATGCTGAGCCTGGAGGGGCGCAAGTTCTGGATCCTGGGACTGCTGCCACTGCAGCGCGAGCGACTGTTGTTGGGTAAATTCGCCTTTTCGGCGACGGGATGTCTCCTGGTTGCGGAGTTCCTGTCAATCTTTAGCAACGTGATGCTGGCCCTGCCATGGTATGTCATCGTGGTCCACGCCCTGACGATCGCGGTGCTGGCCTTCGGCTTTAGCGGCCTGAGCGTGGGGCTCGGAGCGTGCATGCCGAACTTCCGCGAGAGCGACCCGTCGAAGATCGCTGTCGGCTTCGGCGGCACGCTCAACCTGGTCGCCGGACTGGGGCTGCTGATCGTGGTGCTCGGCGTGATGGCGCTGCCGTGGCACCTGGTGATCGCGACAGCCGGCGAGCGCGAATTCACGCTGACGGTGGGACACTGGTGGCTGGGGCTGTGCGTGCTGTTCGGCGTCGGCATCGGAGTCGCGGCGGCGGTCGTGCCGCTGGTCGCGGGGGCGTGGGCCCTGCGGCAAATGGAGTTCTGACCTGCTTGTCTCTCAACTGCCGGTGGTCGGTGGCGCGGTCCCAGGGAGCGCGGACAGGGGCGTGATGAATGGGAACGTCTTCTGCAGGTTCTTGACCAGTTTGTCGTCTCCGGTCACCAGCTCGCACTTCTCCCGCTCGGCCAGGGCCAGGTAGAGGCAGTCATAGACGCCGATCCGAACCGCAGAAGAGATGGTATAGGCTCGGCCCAGGAGAGGGATGGAGGGATGCAGGTCCGGAAGGTTCTTGAGAAGGTCGGCCAGGGCGAGTGCTCCATCGGCGGGGCTGATGCGCTTCTGGCGTTCGGCGCGTGTCAGCGAGTGGGCGACCTCGATCGGGAAGATATCCGGGGACAGGAGTTCGTGCAGGCCTCTGCTGAACTCGTCGCGCAGCAGAATGGCCTTGTCGGAATCGACCTCGGGCAAGGCCCACTTCACGGCCACGGAGGCGTCAAGCACATACCTCATTCGCTGTCTCGGAGTTCACGGATGGAGGGCACGGCGATGTCGAGAAGGCCGTGCTGACGCCGGATCTCCTCGCGTCGGCGGTCCATGCGCTCGCGCGCCAGTCGGCTGCCCTCGGGATCGCGGATGCCTTTGGCGGCTTGGTCCGCGGCTGCCTGGAGTTCGGCCAGCACTTCGGCAGGGATCGCGGTAGCGGAGGTTTTCGTTTCCATGCCTTCATTCTGGCGTCGGGGCGGCGGCTGTCAACTCGTTTTGCGCTGATGGGCCTGCGGCAGGTGGAGTTCTGACCCGGAAGCCCACGGGTTGCAACCCGTGGGCTTGCCCGCGAAAAGTTGTCGCCTGGGCTGGTCCCTTCCGCATATACTTGTATCGGCCTCCGGGAAACGAGACGGTCAACCGTCCATCCCGCGAGTGCCTGAAATACCATGTCCCGATTCGGTCGTTGGTTCCGCTCCTCCTTGGGCAGTCCACGACTTCTCATCTGCGGGAGCGGAGCACAAGGAGTGTCCGTCATGGGAATCGTCCAAAGTCTGTCCACCCTGGCGCTGCGGCCAATTCTCGACGGTGCCTGTCAGGCCCTGGGGGTCGCGGCTTCGGCTGTGGCTGCGGATCGCATCGTCGGCAAACTCAGCGAGCAGTTCACCGATCACAGTCAACGCCTCTCGCTGGCCTTGGGGAAGGCCAACGATCACGCCTGGAAAACGCTCGAAATCGCCCTGGCCGGCGAATCGCTCTGGAGTTGCCTGGATCGCGCCGAGCACAAGGCCCTGAGGCGGCAGATCCGTGAATTTCTTGATGCCACCCCGCTCGACTTGCCTGGCCCGGCGACGGAAGCACGCACGGCCAGCGATTTCCGCCGCGATTGCCTGCGCGAGCTGCGCGCCGCTCGCAAGGCCGGTCACCTGACGCCCGGGAAGTTCGAGCCGGCGGCGCTTGCCCAGAAGCTCGGCGCCCTGGCTCGCTTCACCGCTCCGGAGGCAATGGTTCAGGCGGAATGGCAACTCCTCGACGAGATGGCGGGCGAACTGCGCGCGGCGGGCTATCCCTCCCTTGCTCGCCTCGTCGGTTTGCGGCCGGCTCATGGAGTGCCGCTGCTGGCCGGAGCGGCTCGTTACTTCTTCCGCCGCGCCGTCGAGACCGACCGCGAACTGTTTCAGGGACTGGCCTGGTCGCAGCTGGAAGCGCTGCAGAAGGGCCAGCACGCCGGCTTCGACGCCCTGTCCGACGTGCTCACCACGCAGAGCCAGGGCCTGGAGGAGATGCTCGGCACCGTGCAAGAGTACGTCATCGAAACGCACAGCGCCGTCCTCGACGTGCAGGCCGAACAGCACCGCCAGGGAGCCCAGATGAAGGAGATTTACGATGCAGTAATGGATCTGAAACGGCGCCACGATTTGCGTCCGAGCGGCGAGGTGCGCGCCCGCGACAGCCTGTCGATCAGCAACGAGAGCGAACGGCGCGCGGTCAAGGGACTGGTGCGGCAGTTCCGCGAACTGCCGGCGTCTCAGCGGCGGGCGGCGCCCGCCCTGATCAACAGCCTGGCCCAGCTTGAGGTCGGCGCCGGCGATTTCGAGGCCGCCCAGCAGGACTTCCAGGAGGTGGCGGGGCTGCTCCACGAGGCGCAGGCGCAGGCGGCGGCCCTGCATAACGCCTACTGGGCGGCCCTGGAGCGCCGCGACTGGCAGGCGGCCCTGGACTACCTGCGCCGCGCTGCCGAACTCGACCCGGAGCGGTGCGCCCCGTTCCCGTTCGCCAAGTACCAGCCGGAGCGCATCCTCGGGGCGGGCGGCTTCGGCGTCGCCTTCCTGTGCAAGCATCGCAACCTGGAGAGCCGCATCGTGATCAAGGCGCTCCGCACCGATGGCCTGGAGCGCGACGTTCGCGACGTGTTCGCCGAGGCCCGCGTCCTGGAGGAGTTGGATCATCGAGCGATCATCCGTGTGCGCGACTGCGACCACGCCGACGCCGCCCGCACACGCCCTTACCTGGTCATGGACTATTTCGATGGAGTTACTCTGGAGGAGCACGTTGCCCGCCACGGCCCGTTGACGCCGGAGGATCTGCTCGGGGTGTTCATTCCCGTGGCGGAGGGGCTGGAGGCGGCCCACGGGCAGGGGATCCTGCACCGCGATATCAAGCCGGCGAACCTGCTCGTCCGCCGAGTCGGCGAGCCGGGAGCGTCAGCGACCGGAGGACGCTGGCGGGTGAAGGTGATCGATTTCGGCCTGGCGATGAAGCGCACCTTGCTGGCGGACACCTCCGCCAGTCTGTCCAGCCACAACCGCACCGTTGTCGGCGAGAGCATCGCCGGGTCAGTCCATTACGCCGCTCCCGAGCAAATGGGCCAGTTGCCCGGGGTCGCGGTCGGCCCGTACACCGACGTGTACGCCTTCGGCAAGACGTGCTGCCACGCGCTCTTCAAGACGACCGCTCCACTGCCCAAACACTGGCGCAGTCTGCCGGCGCCGCTGGCCGACCTGCTCGAACAGTGTCTCAACGAACGGCCGGAGGAGCGGTTGCCCGGCTTCCGCGCGGTGCTGGAGCGGTTGCAGCAACTTCATTCCCCCGCCGCCAAGTCCCCGCCGCCCTCCGTAGCGGAACCTCCACGACCCACGGCCAAACCCCCTGCGCCGCCGCCGAGCGAGGACGGAGGCACCTGGCTCGAAGCGGCCTTCGGCGGCCTTTTCGCCCCTGTCGAAAAGGTGGCCAAGGCGACCTTGGGCGGCCTTTTCGGCAAGGGGGAAACCGGAGCAAGCCAGGCACCCAAGGGGCTGACGGTTCAGGCGGCGCCGGCCAATCTGCGGGATCTGGAGAAGCGGATCGGTGAGAGCTTCTATTTCGAGGTGACCGGCGATCCGAACGGCCTCTTGTGGGGGACGGACGTTTATACGTCGGATTCGTCGCCGGCGACCGCCGCCGTTCACGCCGGCATCGTCCGCGCTGGCGAGAAGGGAGTGGTGCAGGTCACCCTGGTCAAGCCGCTGAGCAGTTACGCCGGCACGACGCGCAACGGGGTGACGAGCCGCCCGTGGGAGAGTTGGCCGGGCGCTTTTCGCATCGCCGCCGTCCCGGTCGTGGAGCGCGCAACCCCGGCCCGTCTCTGGAAAGTCGGCGATCGCGTCCTGGCTCCGTGGGGCCGGGAGTGGTGGTACGCTGGCACCGTGCAGGAGCAGAAAGCCGACCACGTCCGGGTCAAGTTTGATGATGGCGATGAGGGCTGGAGCGCGGCGGGGTTGGTGCGGCCGCTGGCCTTCGCGGTGGGCGCCAAGGTGCATGCGCGTTCCAAGGATGAGGCGGACTACCGCCCCGGGTGGGTGGTGCGCGAGCAGCAGCACGATTTGCTTATCCAGTTTGAGGGCGGCGGTCAGGACTGGCGTCCGCTGAAGTGGGTTCGGGTCGCTCCGCTGGTGTGAAGCCCCGCGTGCGGGTTAGCGGCGTGAAACCCCTCCCCCCAACCCCCTCCCCGCAACGGAGAGGGGGAGCAAGA
>DASPXY010001757.1:0-8406 GCA_035637055.1 Gemmataceae bacterium
CTGCAGCATTTCCAGCGGCACTCCGACGAGGAACTGGCCGCGGCGGGCCTGACCTGGCGGCAACCGGACGAATCCGCCTGAGGCGTCCTTGACCGATCGCTCAGCGCCCTGCCTCTATCCGGGAATGCAGCACAGAACTGAACATGGGCCACCTCCTCCGCGGTCGGCAAGTCCTATGCCATGCGCCCGCCTGGGAGAGCTTCCCACGCAGACTGTTCCGGAGTCGGTGTGAGGGGTTTGACGACTGCCCGTCCGCCAGCCCTCACGCCGCCCCTACCGCGGCGTAGACCTTGCCCTTTTGGGTCAACCAGGCCACGTCCCCGCGCTCGGCACGCTCCTTGACTTCGCGGAGCAATTGCACCGTTTCCGACTCGTAGCAGGGTTCACTCGGGTCGTCGGCCGGGATGACCATTTCCACCTCGACGGCAACGACATATTTCTCCGTCTGAATCAGCCGTGTTCGCTTGATTCGCTCGCCGGGAATGCGCATGGCTAACCCCTATCGAAAAAGTGGACTGTTACGAGTTTGGCGACTCCGCTTTGCCGCAGGTGGGACCACACTGCCTTGAACTCCGTGCCGTCCGGGAGGCACTCGCGCACCTCCACTGTTGGGTTGGGCGTCGCCTTAGGCCGCTCGGCGATCAACTCGCCGTCCTCAAGTCCCGCGACGGCCTGCCACTCCATGATACCACGCTCCTCCAACCGCTCGGAAGCGTGTTGCCCGATGACATACTTTTCCTCGGCGACGAGTTGGCAAATCGTCTCGTGGAGCTTTCCCATCAGCATCCTCCCGGCACCTTGTTGGCCACCCTGGACCGGACGCGGCAACGCAACTCAGGACAAAGAAGATATTGATTCTAATCAGACCGCAGAAACAACGAATATCACCTTGTTTCCCGCACGGCCCAGTAGACTACCGCGCAACTTAAATCGCCTGAAGGCGGACCGTTGCCGGCGTCTCCTCTGGAATCCCAAGAGCGATCAAACGATCACGAATCGCACTAAGAGTCACTGAATCCTTCGCCATGAAGAGGAAAGGCGCGTGGGAAATGTAGTAGAACGAAGCGATTCCTCGCTGGCGCAGAAACTCCCTCTTCGCCTCTCTCTGCGCCTCTCTGCCCAGTTCATGCTGCCGATGATGGCTTTGGTCGAAGCAAACCACGTATGCAGGGTGCAACCGTTCACTTTCGCGGACGATGAAAGGCAGCGGCGCATGGGAGGCAGTTGCCTCACCCACCAACTCATCGGGCAGAGGGATTCCGGTATGCGGGTCCAATAATAGCCCGTATTTCTTGGGTGGATTGTCGGCATCAAGGATGGGGATGGAGGTCACGGCAGTGTACTGCGCGCGGATGGCTACTGGCACAAACCTTGGGTGAGCGTACAGCGGCGCCACCACGCCAAGGCTGGTAAACCAGAAGCGTTTCACCAAATCGTAAGAGTCGCCAAGGTAGATGTCGCGCAACGCAAGTCTCCGTGAGTCGAAGCCCTGTTTAGCCGGACCGGCGCCAGTTAGCATACACAGTTATACGCTGACTGGCGCCGGTCCGGCTCTCAAGGTGCTGGTCAGCAGATCCCAGAGCTTTGTTGCCTGAGTGTAACGCAGTTGCATGCGGCGCCTGAAAGGCCTCCGCCGACTACTTCAGACTCGCGAGGAATTCGACCAGGTCGCGCAACTCCGCTCGCGACAAATGGCGGATCAGGTCATCCGGCATCGCCGACGGGCCGCCCATCCGTTGGTCGATCTCGTCACGCGGAATCGTGAGCAGCACGCCCTCCGGCGTCATCAGCCGCACCACCTTCCCGTCCTCCGCCTTGAGGATGCCCGTCTTGATTTGCCCGCTCGTCAACGTCAGCACCACCGTCTCGTAACCCTTGGCGATCTGCTTGTTCGGCTCGCGCGGCTTGAGAGCGAAACTGTGGATGCCGCTGGCACCACTGCCGCCGCGGAAATCGCACAGGAAGAAATGGTCGCGATAGCGCTCCGGGATCAAGATGACGCCGGGGTGGTACGTCAAACCCGACGGTCCATCGGCGAGGTGAGCCAGCGGCGGCACCAGGTAGGCGGCCTGGCCCTCGTGCGGGAGGTGCCACAACTTCTCGGCGTTCCACACGCCGAGCTTTTTCGGAGATTTCAGATACTGATAGCCGACGCGCCAGCCGCTATCGCCGCCCTCGACGATCCAGACCCAGCGAGCCGCGTCGCCGCCGTCGGCATTGTTGTCGCCGGTGAACAGGTTGCCGTAAGCATCGAACGCCAACTCCTGCGGATTGCGCAGCCCCGTCGCGACGATCTCCAACTCGCTGCCGTCCGGGTTGCAGCGCAGCACCGCGCCGGTGTCGGGACAGGAGACCGTGCGGCCGTTCGTCTCGACGTGCAGGCCGCGGTCGCCGATGCTGAAGTACAGCCGTCCGTCCGGCCCCATCTTGAGGCCGTGCAGGTCGTGCCCAAGAAAGGCCACATGAACGCCGTAACCGTGCTGCAGCGACTTCTTGACATCGGCGCGGCCGGTCCCCTTCGTGTCGCGCAAGAGCCACAGGTCGGGAATGCACGCATACCAGACGTTGCCGCCGCGAGCCAGCAGACCGGCACCGATGCCGACGGCGTGGTCCTTGAAGCCATCGGCGAAGACAGTCGATTTGTCGGCGCGGCCGGCGCCCCTGGTATCCTCCAGCATCACCACGCGATCCTGCTCACGGGCATAAGTGTCGAACTTCTTGCCGAGGTGCTTCCTGAACATGGCGACGCGATCGGCGACGGTGCGGCTCGCCAGGTCATCGTCGATCCAGGTCGTGTGGTCGCGGTTGTCGGTAACGCCGGCGTGGAGACGGTACGTTTCGGCGACGTAAAGGCGGCCCTGTTCGTCGAAGCAGAAGCAGACCGGGTTCGCCAGGAGCGGCTCGGCGGCGAACAGATCGACCTTCATCCCTGCCGGGGCACGGATGCGCTTGAGCGCCAGGGCCGGATCGTCGGCGCGTGCCTTCGCGGATGGCTTGGATTGCTCAGGCGAGGCCGCTTTCGGCAAGGTCGAAAGGATGCAGAAGGGAATCGTGAACGCGGCGACAGCCGTGAGCGGCACGCGGACTGTTCGGGACATGGAATTTCGTCCTCCGGGGAGTGTTGCGGTTTGGTGCCCAGCGGTTGTACCGGGACGGGAGGCCTTGGGGAGAGTCTTCGGAGGCGCTTGATTTTAGCATACGAAGCCTGCGCGGCCGGCGATAGGGCAACCGGGGCGCGTGGAGTAAACTCCCTCAACGACCAAGGGTGCAGCAAAGCGCTGGCCGTTGCCACCATCAAGTACCGCCAGCTGACCAAACCCACCAGTAACTATTCGCGCACCCTGCAAATTCCTGCCGCCCACAACGGCGGCCATACAATCCCCCTGTCGCGTACTTCCACTCCTGTTCACCCGGAGAGCCCGCCATGCGCCTGTGCCGTTATCAGCACAACGGGACCGTTGAGATCGCCCTGTACCTTGACGACCGCCTCGTTAGCCTGAACCGCTTCGCCGACGAGTTCAAGGTCAACGTGCCGACGGCCAATTCGACCAACATCCTCGACTACTTGCCGCCGTCGGGCAAGTCGGCCAGAGTGGCGCAGCAGATCGAGGCCATGTTCCGCAAACTGCCGCCTGCCGAGCAGCGGCGCGTGAGCCGCCCGATCAAGGAGGCGCGCCTGCGCGTGCCGGTGCCGGAGCCGAAAAAGGTGATTCTCCTGGCCGGCAACTACGCCGCCCACATTACCGAGGGCGGCGGCGTCGCGGTCGAGCGTGCCCAGACCTTCCCTTACTTCTTCTGGAAGCCGCCGAGCACGACGCTGGCCGACCCCGGCGCAGCGGTGCAGATTCCGCGCGTTTCGCCGAACCACGTCGATTGGGAGGTGGAGTTGGGCGTCATCCTCGGCCGGCGGTGCCGTCACGTCAGCGAGAAGGACGCCCTGCGTTACGTCGCGGGCTACACGGTCTGCAACGACATTTCAGATCGGCGTTTTCGCATTAACCCGAAGCGCAAGCCGCGCGACAAGGACGCCTTTTTCGACTGGCAGCACGGCAAGTGGCACGACACGTTCCTGCCGATGGGCCCGTGTGTACTCTCGGCGGCCGGTGCGCCGGACCCGCAGAAGTTGCCGCTGCGGCTGCGCGTCAACGGCAAGGTGATGCAGGACGCCAGCACGGCGCAGATGATCTTCTCGTGCGCCGCGATCGTGTCGATCCTGTCGAGCTTCACGACGCTGGAACCGGGCGACATCATCTCGACCGGGACACCCAGCGGTGTCGGGCACGCGCGCAAGCCGCCGATCTACCTGCACGCCGGCGACACGGTCGAGGCTGAGATCGAAGGCATCGGCGTGTTGCGCAATCCCGTGGTCGCGGAGAAGTGACGAGCCCGCCGAGTTCGTCGAGAAAAAAGCTGTGTTCCGCGCGAAAAGCGGTACAATCAGCACGCAACTGAGTTTTGTCCTTATGTCACCGTCTGCGAAGGAACCCCCCCATGCGTAGGCCGCTGTTCCTGGGCGTCCTCTTTGGACTCATGGCTCTCGGGCTGTACTGGCACTCGACCGCCGCCGAACCCACCGCCGCTCAAGGCCGCAAGCCGTTCGGGCTCGACAAGCGCGTGCCCTGGACGGCGTCCAACGTCAAGGGCTCGCCAGAACCGCCGCCACCCTACAAAACCGAGCTGGCATTTCCGAAATTGCCGAAGTTCGAGGAACCGCTCGACCTGACCTTTGCGCCCGGGACGAATCGCCTGTTCGTCGCCGGGCGCTGGGGCAAGATCTGGTCGTTCGTCAACAAGAAGGACGTGGCCAGGGCCGACCTGGCGCTGGAACTGAAAGGCAAGGACGGTGCCAAGCAGGTCATCTACGCCTTCACCTTTCATCCCAAATTCAAGGACAACGGCTATATCTTCGTGACGTGGATCCCCGATCCGTCGAAGGAGGGATTGCCGAAAGGTTCGCGCGTGTCGCGTTTCACCGTCAAAGGGGAGCCACCGGTGATCGATCCGAAGTCGGAGAAGATCATCTTTGAATGGCCCAACGGCGGCCACAACGGCGGCTGCCTGAAGTTCGGCCCTGACGGCTATCTGTACATCGTCACCGGCGACGGCTCCGGCATCGCCGACGAGTTCAACATCGGCCAGGATCTCTCCAGTATCTTCGCCAAGCTGCTGCGTATCGACGTCGATAACCCCCCGCCTGGCAAAGCGTATGGCATCCCGAAGGATAATCCGTTTGTCAATACATCGGGTGCCCGTCCCGAGATCTACGCTTACGGCCTGCGTCAGCTTTGGCGATTCAGCTTTGAACGGGATGGACAGGGGAGGCGTGATGCCGACGGCAACCCACTGGACGTCGTCAATCGTATCTACGGGGGCGAAGTAGGCCAGGATCTGTGGGAGATGATCTACAATATCGAAAAAGGGGGCAATTACGGGTGGTCGGTCATGGAGGGCACGCACCCGTTCCGCCCTGGACGCAAACGAGGCCCCACGCCAATTCTCAAACCGGTCGTCGAGCATTCCCATACCGATTTCCGGTCGATCACTGGCGGGTTCATTTATCACGGTAAGCGGTTGCCGGAACTGAAACTGCGCTATGTCTACGGAGATTTCGATACGGGACGCATTTGGAGCTTCCAGCCGGGCTACGCTGTCCAGAAAAACAAAGCTGGGAAATCTCAAGAAGTCATCACCGTATTTCAGCAGCGCGAACTCGCCCGCACCACCTATCGCATCGTGAGCTTCGGCGAGGACGCGGCCGGGGAAATCTATTTCCTCGATTTCACCGGCGGCGGCATCCATCAACTCGTCAAAGACAACAAGAAGGACGACAGCGCCAAGTTCCCGCGCAAGCTGAGCGAAACCGGCATCTTTGCTTCAACGAAGGACCACAAGGTCGCAGCCGGAATTATCCCCTATTCCGTCAACGCTCAGCTCTGGGGCGATCACGCCTGGAAAGAGCGTTTCCTTGCCATCCCCGGCGAGGGGCAAATCGGCCTCGACGAGATTACCTATCCGCAACCTTCTCCCGGTGCCCCGCCGGGCTGGCGTTTCCCCGATGGCACTGTCCTCGTCAAAACCTTCGGCATGGAAATGGAACGCGGTAATCCGCTAACCCGCAAGCGACTGGAGACGCGCCTCCTCCACTTCCAGCAATTCCCCGGCACCCAGGAGTACGGCGATCAATACTGGCGCGGCTACACCTATGTTTGGAACGATGACCAGACCGATGCCGAACTGCTGGAAGAGAAGGGCGCCGACAAGCTCTTGAAAATCAAGGTCGGCAATAAGATCGTCGAGCAGAACTATCGCTTCCCAAGTCGGGCCGAATGTACTTTGTGCCATACCAATGCTGCGAAGTTCGCGCTCGGCGTGAGTACGATGCAGATGAATCGCGATCACAACTATGACGGCATCGTCGCGAACCAATTGGCGACCCTGGAGCACATCGGCCTGTTTACCAAGAAACTGCCCGCGCCGCCGGAGAAGCTGCCGAAGCTCGCCGATTTCGATGACGATAAGTTGCCGACGGAGGTGCGGGCACGATCGTACCTGCACTCGAACTGCGCTCATTGCCACATGAAATGGGGCGGCGGCAACGCCGAGTTCAAGCTGCTGACCACGCTTCCGCTCAAGGAGATGGGAATTGTGAACGTCATGCCGGCTCATGGCAACTTTGGGCTAAAGGACGCACGCCTGGTGGTGCCTGGAGCGCCGGAGCGGTCGGTGCTGCTGCACCGCATGGCGATCACCGAACTCGGCCGCATGCCGCACATCGGCTCGCGCGTGGTCGATGAGCAAGCCGTGCGTCTCGTCCGCGACTGGATTCGGCAGTTGCCGCGCAACCCTTGAGGGAGCGGGAATGTCGGTATGATCTCCCCGATTTTGACGGCGACTTTCGGCAGCCTGGGGCCTGTGTGCCGTCTGGGCCTGGCGACGCGCGGCAGCGGCAACCTCGACACGGCGGACGTCTGGCACGCCCTGGAGCGCGGCGTGAATTTCCTGAACTGGTGCGGCCATCTCGACGCCCTGAGCCGCACCGTCGCCGAGTTGGGGCCGCGCCGGCGCGAGGTGGTCGTGTGCGTGCAGTTCGAGGCGCGGACCGCCGACGATGCCAAACGCGAACTGGAGCAGATCCTGCTTGAGCTGGGTACGGATTACGTCGATGTGCTGACGTTTTATTACGTCGAGGAAGTGGCGGAGTGGCGGCAGATTATCGGCCCTGGCGGCGCTCTGGAAGCATGCCGTGCGGCCAGGGAGGCAGGGCAGGTGCGGTTGCTCGGGCTGACCAGTCATCAGCGACCGCTGGCGGCGGAGACGGCGCGGAGCGGGCTGCTCGATATGCTGATGATCCGCTACAATGCGGCCCATCGCGGGGCGGAGAAGGAGGTTTTTCCGGTAACGGCAGCCCTGGGCATGCCCGTGGTCACCTACACGGCGTTACGCTGGGGAGCGCTGCTGCGGCCAACGCCGGACGATCCACCGAGCTTCGGAGTGCCGCACGCGCCGGCGTGGTATCGCTTTGTCCTCCAAGACCCAGCCGCGACCGTGGTACTCATGGCGCCCGAGAGCCGGGCGGAACTGCAAGAGGATTTGGCGGTGCTGGAGGCAGCCAGCCCGCTGAGTGAAGAGGAATACCAGCGGTTGGCGGCACACGGACAACGCGTGCGGAGGAGTGCGGGGAGTTTTCCGTGAATCGGCTCACCAGGCGATTCAGGGCTGCTTCAACTGATCGAGACGCCGTCGCCGGGTCTCCCAGTCCCCGGCGGCGAGCACGCGCGCGGCGCCGTGTTCGTCCAGTTCGGTGCCCGTGATGACCTCGGCCCAGAGTTTGAGCTGCTCCGCGCTGCCGTCCATGAGGGTCGGTGTCGGCCATAACTGGGCGCCGCCCCGATCCGTGTAACGATTCCCCCATGTGCTCCCCACAAGCCGACCGTCAGGACTGAAGGCCACAGCGTAGACCTCGTCCGGGTGGAGCAGGGGCGGGCCCAGCGCCTTGCCGGTGGCCGCTTCCCACAGCTGCACCGTCCGGTCTTCCCCGCCCGTCGCCACTAACTTCCCATCCGGGCTGAAGGCCGCGGCCCGGACCTGGCCGGTGTGCCGCAGCGCCGGCCCGGCGGGCTTGCCGGTCGCCACTCGCCAAATGCGCCCCGCCTTGTCGTACCCTCCCGTCAGGGCCAGCTGCCCGTCCGGACTGAAGGCGAAGGCGCGCACCCCCTCCGCCAGAGGACCACCTACCGGCCGCCCGGTGGCTGCGTCCCATAGCCAGCCCTTCAGATCCTCGCGAATCGCGAAGACCGCTCCACCATCCGGACTAACAGCGATAAAGTAGACCGACTTCTCGTACGATAGCGGCGTACCCACGGGCTTGCCGGTCGCCACTCGCCAAATGCGCCCCGCCTTGTCGTA
>DASPXY010001758.1:0-3104 GCA_035637055.1 Gemmataceae bacterium
TTCGTCGCGCGAGCCGGTCTGGCCGACCAGGTGTTGCCGCTCGAAGAGATCGGGCCGGAGATCGTGCGCCGGGTCATGAAGGGCCGCTCACCCTCCTTCGTGATCTTCAGCCCCACAACTCCGTAGACCAGGTTCCTGTGGGTTTTGCCGACGAGATGGTCTGTATCGACCACCCCGGCTTTGAGAGATGGGGATACCCGTAGCGGCGCGAATGCTGGCGTTCCACGGCAACCGATGAGGATGGTGAGACTTCGACCGTCTGGAGCGCGGAGGGATTCGCGATGGCCGGCAAGCGCGGATGTTGGGGGGTGTTGGTGGTAGTGCTTGGTTTCTTGGCGCAGGAACCGGCCAGTGCTGGCCCGTACCTGGGTGATTGGGGATGGTTCTGGCATCAGGCGCCGGGCTGCCCACGCGGCAACTACTCGCCGTTGCACTACTGGGCGCCGCAAATCTATCGGGCGCGTGCCTTCCTTCACCCGTCGAACCTGGACCAATATCCTCCGGGGCCTTGTCCGCCGGTCCCGCCGACGTTTCAGTTTAGCCGCGAGCGGTGCCGTACGCTGCCGCCGATGCCGACCGCCCCCTACGCCGATCCGACCACCTACTACGGCCGCGCCATTGCGCCCGAATGAGAAGGCGAGCGGCGCGGCGTGAGCCCGCCGGTAACGCGCTACCACCGGCGGGCTCACGCCGCGCCGCTCGCCCTCCGACGTGCGCGTTGTGTCCGCTCGCGCGAAGCGGCAAGCATCAATTGTGGCGCAACGCCTCGATCGGATCGAGGCGCGAGGCGCGGTAGGCCGGATACCAGCCGAACAGCACGCCAACACCTACGGCGACCGATAGCGACAGGTAGATCGACAGCATGTCGAGCGTCACCGGCGGCGGCGAGTTCGTGAAGATGCGCGCGACGAGAGGAACGCCGAAGACCACCGTCAACCCGAACGCCATGCCGACCAGGCCGCCAATCGTGGTCTGCACCATCGCCTCGATGATGAACTGCATGGTGATGTCGCGCCGCTTCGCCCCGAGCGCCCGCCGGATGCCGATTTCGCGCGTGCGCTCGGTCACCGTCGCCAGCATGATGTTCATGATGCCGATGCCGCCGACCAGCAGTGAAATCAACGCAATCCAGAATAGCAGCCACATCATGCGGCTGCGCGCCCGCTCGGCTTCCTCCAGCCGGTCCAGCGGCACCGCCACCTCCCAGTCCTTCTTGACGTGGGTGCTCTCCAGCATGTTGCGCACCACGTCGCCGGTACTGCGGACTTTGTCGATATCGGAGATCGTCAAGGTAATCTGATGGAGTTGCACCTGTTCCGCCATGCGGCTGCCGCCCTGGCGGAACATGACGCGCTCGCCGAAACGCACCTGACAGGTGCGGATCGGCATGTAGACATCCTTGTTGAAGTCCTCCGCAGTCTGGCCCGCGGTCGTCCCCCGCGAGCCACGTTCCTTGAGGACTCCCACTACGAGATACTGATGCTTGTTGATCACGACGGTCTGACCGACGACTTCCTCGAAGGGGAAAAGCACCTCGGCGACGGCGGAACCGAGCACCACCACGTTTCGCAGCCGCTGGGCGTCGCCCTCATCGGTCTGGTCCTCGCCATCGACAAGGAAGCGGCCCGCGGCCAGTTCGAAACGATTGATCTGCGCGTACGACTCGGTGGTGGCCACGACGCGGGCGTTGAGGACACGCTCGAAGCGGCGCACCTCCTGGGGGAAGATGCGCATCGGCACCTGCCGCACGACCGTACCGACCATCTGGGGACTGCAGCGGTCATAGTCATCCCAGGTCAGACCGTAATTCGCGACCCACGCCCGGCGCTGCGAGCTGCTCGTCTCGTCCACTGGCTTGACACTGCGCACGATGACGTTGGTGGTCCCCTGACGGCGGATGTCCTCCAGGGCGTCCTCCATGCTGCCCTTGCCGAACGCCATCAGGATGATGACCGCCGACGTGCCGATGATGATGCCGAGCATGGACAGGCCGGCGCGGAGTTTGTGCAACCAGAGACTGCGCAGGGCCAGGATGAGGCTGCTGCGCCACTTCATCCAGAACACGGAAACGGTTGCGGTCAGCGAATTCAGCATGGCGTGCATTACCAGGTTGGCGAGCGGGGGGCGTAAGCCCCCTGATTCTGAGACGACGCGAAGCATCAGGGGGCTTACGCCCCCCGCTCGCCAAAACAGTACAGTTCGTTACCCGCGAACCATTACCGCGTCCGCGCGAGCGACCACGGGCTGGACCGGGCTCACGTTCGGGGCCGTGTCGTGGCGAACGTCGGACTCGATGTGGCCGTCGCGCATCCGCACCGCGCGGCGAGCCCAGGCGGCGATGTCGGTCTCGTGGGTGACCATGATGATCGTCTTGCCGGCGTCGTTGAGCCGTCGCAAGAGCCGCATGATCTCGTCGCTGGTTTGCGAGTCGAGGTTGCCCGTCGGCTCGTCCGCCAGGATGATGTGCGGATCGTTCACCAGACTGCGGGCGATGGCGACGCGCTGCTGCTGGCCGCCGGAGAGCTGTGTCGGCCGATGGTCGAGGCGGTCGCCCAGGCCGACCAGCCCCGCCAGCGAGATGCAGCGCTGACGTGTTTCGTCGTTGAGGCGACAGCCCTGATACAGCAACGGAATCTCGATGTTCTCCACCACCGTGTACTGCGGCAGGAGGTTGTACGACTGAAAGATAAAGCCGATATAGCGACTACGAATCTCCGAGAGCTGATCGTCGTCCATCTCGGAGACGTCTTCCTCGCCAAGGAAGTAGCGGCCGTGGGTCGGGCGATCGAGGCAGCCGAGGAGGTTGAGCAGGGTGGATTTGCCCGAACCGGAAGGCCCCATCAGGGCAACGAAATCGCCCGCGTCAAAGTCGAGGGTCACGCCTCGCAGGGCGGGGACGATGACCTCTTCCATCTGATAATTCTTGACCAGGTCAATCACGCGAACAATGGCAGCCATAAGGAAAATCCGAAAACTCAAAATCCGAAATCCGAAACAAATCCGAACACCGAAGAAGAAAATCCGAAACTCAACTGTCTGCGTTTTCTTGTTTGAATTTCGGATTTGTTTCGGGTTTCGAGATTCGGATTTCGGATTTCCCCGTA
>DASPXY010001759.1:0-3176 GCA_035637055.1 Gemmataceae bacterium
GGAGAGGGGGAGAAGAAGAGATCGCGTGTTGCTTGCTCCCCCTCTCCGTTGCGGGGAGGGGGTTGGGGGTTGGGGGGAGGGGTTTCACACAGGTTCTGAGCGACCGCGAGGAGTCGCGCATGTCCGATAAGGGCGATACAAACGATCGGTTGAGCCGCATTTCCACCTGCTGGGATGTGATCTTCGAGGCTCACCACGGCCGCGGCCAGGCGGTGACGGCGGCGCAGCGGTTGCTGCTGCAGCGCTACTGCGGCGCCATTTATCGCTACCTGCTCGGGGCACTGCACGACTCCCACGCCGCCGAGGAACTGTCGCAGGAGTTCGCCCTGAATTTCATTCAGGGCAATTTCAAGCGCGCCGACCCGCAGCGCGGCCGCTTCCGCGATTACGTCAAGACGGTACTCTATCATCTCATCGCGAACTACCAGCGGCGTCTCCGGCGTGGGCCGGTGGGCCTCTCGCCCGAGATGCCCGACCCGGCGGACAGCGTCACGCCCTACACCGAGGCGGCCGATCGCGAATTCCTGGCGCGCTGGCGCGAGGAACTGCTCGGGCGGACCTGGGAGGCGTTGGCGAAGTTGGAGGAAAGTACCGGGCAACTGGTGCATACCGTACTGCACTTCCGGGCCAGCAAGCCCGACATGGCGTCAGCCCAGATGGCCGAGTTACTCGGCGCGCGGCTGGGCCGCGCGCTCACGGCGGCGGGCGTGCGGCAGACACTTCACCGCGCCCGCGAGAAGTTCGCTGACCTGCTGCTCGAAGAGGTGGCGCGCTCGCTGGAAACCGACGACCTCGACGCGGTTGAACAGGAGTTAATCGACCTGGAATTGCTGCCTTACTGCCAGGATGCGCTGGCCCGCAGAAAGGCCAACCCCAACCGTAAGCACCACTAAGAGCGGTTGGCAGTCGCCTGGGATACCAACCCGAAGCGTGAGCGAGGCTTCAGCGAGCACCTCGCTCACGCTTCGGGTTGGTATCGTGCGCTCTCCGACTGTGAACCGCTCTAAGTCTTGGCGAGCGGGGGCGTAAGCCCCCCGCTCGCCAAGACGTTCGTGCCTCTTCACAACGCGGCCTTCCAGATCTCAAGCTCCTTGCGATCGAAGTTCCAGAGCTTGCGGCCGGAGACGATCTTTTTGAACGATTTCGGAGCGTGCATGTCATAAGAGGCGAGCAGTTCTGTCAGTGCCGCGGCGTCCTCGGCGGTCGGTTCCTGCACGAGGGTGTCGTTGCCGAGTGAGGCGATGCTACCGCCTACAAACACAACCCCCTCATACATCGAGTCGGCCAGGGCGTCGCCGGCGTCGCCGCAGATGACGATACGACCTTTCTGCATCATGAAGCCCGCCATGTAGCCGGCGCTGCCGCCGATGAGGAGCGTCCCCCCCTTCATGGAGACGCCAGCCCGAGCCGCCGCGTCGCCGCGGACGACGACGGTGCCGCCCCGGATCGACGCCGCGACGCCGCTGCCGGCGTTGCCGTCGATGATGAGCGTGCCGCCGAGCATCGACTCCGCGGCGCCCCAGCCGGCGCTGCCGCGAACCTCGACGCGGGCGCCGTCCATCATGCCGCCGCAGTAATAGCCGACGCTGCCCTCAAAGACGACGCGGATCGGTTGCAGCAAGGCCACGCCGAGATTGTGACGGGCGTCGGGTTCGAGGACGCGAATGTCGCTGTGGCCGGCGGCGATGGCGGCGCGCAGTTCGCGGTTGATGACGCGGGTGGTTTTGTTGCGGCAATCAATAACGAAACTCACGAGGCTATCCTTTGCGCGGCGGAGGTTGAGCCGAGTTTTCCTGCTTTGATTCCCTCCGCCTGAGCCGTTTGCGGAGCGCACGGAGAGGCTTCAGGAAGAGGTAGAAGGGCTTGGTAAGCAACTTGCGCAGGAAGTGGCCTTCCAGGTTGCCCCACGCCTCGCGGGTGAGGAAATACGTCTGCGTTGCTGCATACTCCTTGCCGTCCGCGGCGAGGACGACGACCATCCAACCCGTCGGATGGTCTTTGTGATGCTCGTCGCGGTAATGGGAAACGTACCGGACGCGCTCCCCAATCTTGAAGGTTCGGCTCGTCGCCCAGGAGAACGGCGCTCCCTTTGGCGAGGCCGAAAACGCTTCGACGCAGACCAGCTTATCGCCGGGTTGGGATTCGAGGATGACGCTCATCGGCTAATCTCTCAAGAGAAGTTATCCTCGCCGTGGTCTACTTCTCCATCTTGATCGATGTTCGTGATAGCCGTGTTGCGGGCCGCGCGGCGGGTTCTTCAGCCAGTCGGGCTGCGGCGGCACGTATGGATGAGTGCCGCCGACCGGCAACAACTTCCACGGGTATTTTTTCGGCCAATTCCCACCGGTGCTCACGTTAGTGTACCAACCGGCGTCTTGAGATGCCACACCTTCATGGTCCCGGGCGCCGGCTCGCGCGCCTCGAAGTCGCGTCCCAGCGCCTGCCGCAGCGCCACCTCCTCCGTCGCGATGGCCACGAAATCGTCGGTCTCTGCCACCACGAGCGGCTTGAAGCCGTACCGGTCCTTGACGTACGCCAGGCAATCGCCACTCGCCGCCAGGTAGCTGAAGGAACCGTCGAAGTCGTCCAGCGACGAGCGCAGGGCGTCGGCCAGCGACAGCCCGGCGGCCATGCGATCGCGCAGGTAAACGCCGATCACCTCGGAATCGTTCTCGGTGTAGAAGCGGTAGCCGCGCTGCTCGTACCGGCGGCGCAGCTTGTGATAGTTGGTGATGTGGCCATTGTGGACCGTCGCCAAGTCCGGGACGCCATGCGCCCAGAATGGCTGCGAATGGCTGAGATCGACGCGGCTCTCGGTGGACAGGCGTGTGTGGCCGATGCCGTGCGTGCCGGTCAAGGTGCTGACGTGATAGGTCGCCTCCAGTTGGTCCGGCGAACCGACCTGCTTGGCCAGGTACAACCGCTGGCCCAAACAGATCACTTCCGTCCCTGGCAGCAAGGACTGCACGTTCTCTTCCAAAGCCGAGACATCCGGATCGGCGGACACCAGGGCGTCGTACACACCGTTGCCATAGTCGCGATGCACTGCGAAACCGGCTTTCCGGAGGGCCGAGATGCCCTGCTCGGAACGGGTGCCCGGCGGAGTGCTGACACGGGCGTGCCAGTCTGCCTGCGCGTGAAACACGGCCACGCCCGCCGAGTCCGGGCCGCGGCAG
>DASPXY010001760.1:0-3844 GCA_035637055.1 Gemmataceae bacterium
CCATGGCGAGCGGCGCGGCGTCAGCCCGCCGGTAAGGCTGTACCGGCGGGCTGACGCCGCGCCGCTCGCCAAAGTACCGGTGGGCTGACGCCGCGCCGCTCGCCAAAGGGTGACCTTGGCTCCGCTGGACGCAGTAAGGGAACAGTAGCAAGTCGCATGCCGACTCGTCGCCGAGAGGTGGCTGGCAACTAGGCTGATGCCATATCTACCGAGTGGAGCGTAACAACGAAAAAAGGGCCAGATCGACACCGGACGTTGCCAGCGCCGACCCGACCCTTTTTCTGACTGCACAGGTTCGGACACTTACCCCAGCCAGGGTGGCCGGGGTGCGATGCCGGCAACCTCATCGAGGTTTCGCGTTTCGGCCAGGTTCTCCGGATGCCGGCGCTTGAGCCTCGCGCTTTGCCGTCGTGCATCCCACAGCGCCCAGATGAAAAAGCCTGGGACCGCCAGCAGGACGACCAGGTTCCCGAGCAGGGGGAGCAACTCGTCGTGCTCGCCGCGGGCCATGAGTAGACCAATCGCCAGCAGGGTTCCCAGCACAGCGAGAACGAAGGTCGCCAGGCCGAGCAGGAGATCGACTTTGACCAGGAATTGTCCAACAGATCGGCATTTCTTGAACATGGGCTTCTCCCTCAGGAAAAATGAGTTCGCTGAGTTGGGCAAGGAGAATGCAAGCCCTATGCCAGTCGGTCGTCGCTGATGCAAAATCAAATCATGCAATGATTTATGGAGATGTTCTCTAGTTGGCGCGTGCATGGACCAGGGGCCGATGTTCGCAACGCAAGCGCTGGGCGTACGATTCCGCTACAGCCTTGCCTGGTGCATCTTCCGGATGAGGGTTGGTGTTTGGGAGCCCGAAGCGCCAGCGAGGGACACTCCCTCGCTGGCGCTTCGGGCTCCCCAAGCAGACTCTCTCACCCGGGGCGAGGCACCGACGGGACGACCTCTCTTGCCCGTTTTCTCGCAATTTGCTAGACCATACGCGAATCCGGGACGCTCTCACGGTCCGGCTTGCGGTCGCCCGTCTCCCCCTGCGAAAGAGGCTCGTATGATCCCTATCGACCTGAGCGGCAAAGTGGCGCTGGTGACCGGTGTCGCCAATGACCTGAGTTTTGCCTGGTACATCGCCAAGGCCCTGCAGGCCGCCGGGGCGCGACTCGTCTTCGCTTGCCACCCGCGCATGATCCGCATGGTCGAGGGCGCACTGACGAGCGAAAGGCCGGACGAGGTGGCGAATCGAGTGTTGCCCTTCGGCGCGGGCACGCTGAAACCGGAGAAAGTGCTGCCCTGCGACGTTGGCTTCGACACCCTGGCCGACGTGCCTGCGGAGACACGAGAGAATCACCGCTACAAACGCATTGAGGAGCAATATGGTGATTACTCAATTCAGGGCCTGATGGCCGTCATTGGCAAGGCTTTTGGTGCCGTCGATATCCTCGTCCATAGTGTCGCCTTCAGTCCAGAGATCAAGGACAAGAAGGCAATCGACACCAGCCGCAACGGCTACCTGACGGCCCTGAGCATCAGCGCTTACTCGCTGACGGCCCTGCTGCACGCCGCCTTGCCCTACATGGAGAACCGGCCCGGCGGCGCTGCGGCGGTGAGCCTGACGTACCTGGGTGGCGAGCGCGCCGTGCCGCACTACGGCGGCGGCATGGGTACGGCCAAGGCTGCCCTGCAAATCGACACCAAGCAGCTCGCCAGCAATCTCGGTCCCAAGAACATCCGCGTTAACTGCATTTCCGCCGGCCCGTACGCGTCGCTTGCCGCCAGCGGCATCGGCGACATTCAGAAAATGATCGACTACGCCGCCGAGCGCTCGCCGCTGCCGCGCGGCATCCAGCCCGAGGAAGTTGCCAACGCAGCTGCCTTCCTGTGCAGCCCCTTGGCGTCGGGCATTACCGGCCACGTCCTCTACGTTGACTGCGGCTACAACGTCATGGGTGTGTAGATACAAACATTCATCCGGCGCGAACGTTGGTCACACAAGCCCGGAGCGCGAGCGACGGGACCAACACCACACAAGCCCGGAGCGCGAGCCACGGGACACACAAGCCCGGAGCGCGAGCGACGGGACGGGAGCAGGCTACCGTCCCGTCGCTCGCGCTCCGGGCTTGTGTGACTCTTCCTTGCCGGAGTCATATCCCGCCAAATGGGAAGAGCAGGCGGCTTCGCACCGCCCTGTCCACCAAGTGCGAGCGGTGCGAGCGCGCCGCCCCGTTTTGTTGTTGCCGGGAGTTGCAAGCCAGGGTAGCATCAATAATAGGCGCCCCATCGCCCGTATCTCCGTTCTCCGTTCAGGCTTTCGCAACCGCGATCGCCCGCAACAGGCCCCTGTCCATTGGGTCCGCTCGCGCTGCGACCTGGGTGGCTTCGCTGGAAGATACCGACTATGCCGATCACCGAATGTCATTGTCCTCAGTGCCAGGCGGTCTTTCTCCCAACCGATCCTGCGGCCCTCGTTTGTCCCGCTTGCGGTCTCAACATTACTGGCCCGACCTGCCAGCCGGTCAAGGCGGCGGTCGCTGCGCGGCCCAAACAATACCCAAAAGCAGCCCCCTTTGCCCCACCGCCCGCGCTGCTTACCGGCGCCAAGAGCGGCCGCAAATCGGGGCAGCGAAAAGCGATTAGCCCGAAAACCGCGCCGCCCGCCAAACGCCCGTCCTGGGTTCTCCCCGTTGTCCTCGGCGCCGCCAGTCTCTTCGTCCTCGCCGGTATTATCCTCGTGGTCGTTTGCGTCAATGGGAGCGGAGGCGGGAGTGACGACGACTCCGCCGTGGTCGTCCAGGCGCCGAAAGTTGCCCCAACAGACACCCGTCCACCTGCCGAGAAGCCGCCCGCGACCAAGGCTCCTGACCCTCCGCAGGAGATCGTTCCGAAGTTGGACATCAAGCCGATCGAGGATCCTACCCCCGATCCGCCGAAGCCCAAAGAGCCAACCTCCAAGGAGGTGCCGCCCGAGATCGACCACCACCCGGTCCAGCACGACAAGAAGGATCCCACCGAACAAGTCGAGAAGCCGAAGGGAGCGAAAGAGCCTTCGGTGCCGGTTGCTGTCACTCGGCCCGGGCGCGGACCGAGAAAACTCCAACTGCTCCCCGATCTGCCTGTCGTGGCGCCTGTGACTTATGCGGTCCTTCATCCCCCCATTACCCAGCCACAGGCCCAGCGAACCTTGCGTCTCGCGGTCACCCCGCGAAAGTACGACGACATGGGCAAGTTGCTCGCGGGTCTCGGCAAGGGTTACCAGTATGTCGAGATTACGCAGCAAGACCTGTACAACGTGACGAAGCTGACGCAGTTTGACGTGCTGTTCCTGACCTGCGGCGGTTCTGGCCCCGATCTGCGGCTGAGTTACGCCCTGCGCGCCTTCGTCGAGCGCGGCGGCACTCTCTACGCCTCCGACCTGCGTTACGATGTCCTGGCGGGGGCTTTCCCCGATTATGTTGACCGCACTCACCTCGGCCGGAAGGGGGTCAAGCAGGCTGTGCTCGCCAACGTCTCCGACCCTGGCCTCCGCGACCTGCTCGGCGACCAGATCGAACTGGACTTCAATCTCGACGGTTGGAAGCCAGCCTTCTTCAGAAAGGACAAGGTCCAGGTCTTGCTGGAGGGGAGATTTCATGCGGCTGGTGCCGGCAAGGTGCTGAAAATGGTCAATGGCCAGATCCTGGCCGTGCCCGGCGGCAGCCCCATCCCGCTGCAGTCGCCGTTCCTGGTGAAGTTTGCCTACAAGAAGGGGGCGGTGATCTTCACGTCGTTCCACAATGCTGCCCAGAACAACGAACTCGAACAGAAACTGCTCGAGTATCTCGTATTCACCGCGGTGACGGTCCAGGTC
>DASPXY010001761.1:0-6737 GCA_035637055.1 Gemmataceae bacterium
CTTCGGGTTGGTGTTCGCCACCAACGACCGTGGCGATTCCGCATTATTCATCCGCTATACCACAGGCTTTCAACGCGGACGGCCGCTACCTGGCCACCGCCAACGACAACGGCACCCTTTCGGTCCTCCGCCTGGCGGGGCCTGCCGCCCTTGCTGGCGCTTCGGGCTTACCAAGAACGACGATCAAAGATTGGGCTTCAGAACCTGCGCAGGGGCGATAGCCTGACCGGACACCGGGCCGACAGTTGCCCCCATGTGTTCCCACAGGAGTGGGAAGAAGAATTTCGCTGTCGCGACTCTCGACAGCGGCTGTTTGACTCCTGCTGTCGTTCAGTTCGCCCAGGGGGTGTATGCCCACCGGCTGTTTGATGATCTCCCCATCCTCGCCGATGCCCTCGAAGCAGCCGGTTGCACGAGCGTTGACGTCCTGAACCACTGCCGGCGGCCTGGCCCTCATTGGTGGGGCTGTTGGGGGTTGGATTTGATCCTCGGGAAATGCTAACCGCAGGAGGATAGCAGATCGCGGCGGATGATCGTGCAGGTCGGCTTCGGCGGGTGTCTCGTCTTGCGGCGTGGCGGCTCACCGAAAGCCTGCTCGGCCTCGGCCGGCTATTCCCAACGCCAATGCGGGCTTGGCCAGGTGACTCAGGTTTCCCTTGACTCGTTCCCTCACGCCTGGAGACAATCGAGGCAGCTTTACCTTCGCAGGGAGGTCTGGATGCGACAAGGACTGTTCCTCCTCGTGGCCGGCACGGCGGTCCTGGTCCCCGCGGCAGCGCAGGAACCAGCGCGGCATGGACCAGACCGTCAGAGGGAGATCCGTGCGAAGGCCACCCTCCAGGGGCACACCGACATTATGCTCACGCTGACTTTCTCCCCAGACGGAACAACACTGGCCTCGGGCGGTCACGACGCCACCATCAAGTTGTGGGATCTCGCTGCGCTTGCCGGACCCGCCCAGTGACTGCGGGTGCGATCCTCGGGCCAAGCCGCGTGATGAAGCCGACGACTGGAGCGAGCAGACGGTATCGTACCAGCCATCTGACTGCTGGATAAGGGATCGGCCATCTTGTCGATGGTGGATTTCGACGACGCGGAGCTGATGAAATCCACCGACAGGGAGACTTCCTCAATGACCCTGGCCATCTACTCCGGCAGTTTCGATCCCGTGACTTTCGGCCACCTCGATCTGATCGAGCGTGCTGCCCGCGCCTTCGCGGATCTGGAGGTGGTGGTCGGCAACAACCCCGCCAAGCACTACATCTTCAGTCTCGATGAGCGTCTGCGTTTCCTGCGGCATGCCATCCGCAACCCGCGCGTCCGCACCTGGAAGATCGAGAACCAACTCCTGGCTGACCACGCCTTCGAGGTGGGGGCCTCCATCATCGTCAAGGGCGTCCGCGGCATTCAGGACTACGATTACGAGCGGATGATGCACGAGATCAACATCACCCAGCAGCGCGGGATTGACACCCACATCCTGATCGCACGCCGGGAACTCAACCACGTCAGTTCCAGCGCGGTCAAGGAACTCTGCCGTTACCAGGGATTGACCCACGAATACGTCCCCCTCATCGTGAAGGAAGCCTTGGAGCGACGGCTGAACGATCAGGTCATCCTCGGCCTGACGGGTGGCATTGGATGCGGCAAGTCGTACTTGGGGGAGCAACTCGTCGAGCAGGGACGGGCTCGCGGCCTGAACGTCCACAACATCGACTTCGACCGCATTGCCCACGACCTCCTGCTGGGACGTCAGGAGCGGGTCTACCAGGAACTCCGCGCCCAGATCTGCGTGCGCTTCGGACTGGCCGCGCTGGACCGGAAGGCTCTCGGAACCATCGTCTTCAGCGATCCAGAGAAACTGACGTGTCTGAATGAGATGATGCGCGTGCCACTCTTGACGCGGCTGCGCGCCGAGTTGGCCGGGAAGAAGGGGGTGCTGTTGATCAACGCCGCCCTGCTGGCGGAAGCGGACCTTCTCCATCTCTGCAACAAGAACGTGATCCTGGTGACCGCCGAGGAGAGCGTTCGGATGGAACGCTTGCGCGGTCGCGGCCTCAGCGACGAGCAGATCTGGCGGCGGTTGGCGTCGCAGTATACGACGGAGGAGAAACGCCAGAAGATCGAGCAGCGGATCGCAGAAGCCCACTGGGGTCGATGCGTCGAGGTGACGAGCAATGGAGCATTCGAGCCCGGCCGGCTGGCTGGCCTGCTTGATCAAATGGTCGATAATGCAGGGGCGAAATGAGAAACATTCAACAAGACCTCGAGCCAGCCAGCGACGACGAGCCAGCGGTCTTCGGCCTGCGGTTCATCGACGATGCCTTGCAGGAGTCTGTCCAGGGCGTTTCTGGTGTGCCTCGCTTGCTGGGGGCAGGTCACCCTGCGGGCGATGCGGCATCGTTCGGCCCGCTTGCCGGGGTCGAGCCCGGCTCCGTCAACTTCGCGAGTTCTGCCTCCTGTTCGGCGAGGAGATTGCGGCGGACCATGACCATCACCTTCAGGGCCTCCTTGGGCTCCAGGCCAGAGAAGGCACGGAAGTCCTGGCACACTCGCTGCAACTCGAACCACAATTGTCCACGCGGTTGCACGGCGTCTCCCTGCGGGGCCTACTCCCCTGCCAGCGATGTCTCCTGGTAAAACGCCTCCCGCCACTGCCCTTCGCGCCTGACCCAAACCGCCGACGCGAAGTTGCGCCACGGCACCGTCTTGCCCTGGAAGGTGCCCTTCAGGGACAGCGGGTAGGTGACCAGGGCGGCGTCCTTGCCCAGCAACGTTACCTTCAGTTTCCCAGCTTTGTATTCCGTCAACTTGAGATCCTTGAGGGACTTCAGTTGCTCGTCGCGCGTCTGTGCCCCGCCGTAGTAGCCCGTGATCGCGAAGTGGTCCGCCGTCGTGAGGCGTTTGATCGCCTCCGCGTCCTGCTTCGCGAACGCCTCGTTCAGCAGGCCGAGGGCTCGCTCGACCTCCTGGACGGCCGTGCCCTCCTGTGGGGCGTCTGCCCCAAGCAACAGGCCGATTGCCAGAGCCGCGAGTAGTTTGGCCTTCATCTGAGCCTCCGTGATGTCTCTGCCCGGTGGGCATGTTTCCCCTTGTTCTGTAACGTAGGCGAATCGTTGGCGGCTGGCAAACCGAGGACCGAGGGAGAGCAGTCGATTACCCAACACTGGCCGAACGCATGCCGTGGCGGTGGTTGCCGGAGCGGTTCGCAGAACGGGTCAAGTAGTTGGGATGCGGGGACGTCTTGCCGTCGTAACACGCTGAGACGCCGAAGGCGTCGAATCGTCCGGCCACCCGAACGTGGCCGGTACCGAAGGAGGAAGCCCATGCTCAGTCCAGACGCAACCGACCCACCGCCTGGTCAGCAGTGGCTTGGCCACCCCGGCGCAGCGGCCGGGCCGACCGGGCCGGCGTTCCTGTTCGACCTGGACGGGACGCTGGTGGACAGCGTCTACCAACACGTGTTGGCCTGGCGCGAGGCACTGGAAGCGTGCGGCATCGAGCTGTCCGTCTGGCGCATCCACCGCCGCGTCGGCATGAGCGGCGGCCTGATGGCCAACGCCATCCTGCGCGAGACCGGCCATCAAGTCACCGCCGAGGAGGCCGCACGTCTCTTGAAGTTCCATGCCGAAGCCTACGCTCGCCAGGCGGGTCAGATCCGTCCCCTGCCTGGGGCGCGGGAACTGTTGGCGTACTTGACCAAAGCGAAGGTGCCGTGGACCATCGCCACCAGTGCCAGGCTGGACAGTGCCCGGCCCACGCTGGCGGCCCTCGGCATCGGGCCGGAGGTGCCCGTCGTCACTCGGGATCAAGTCCCGCACGCCAAGCCCGATCCCGATCTGTTTCTGGAAGCGGCGCGGCGTCTGGGCGTGCCGATCAGCGCGGCCTTCGTGGTCGGCGACAGCGTCTGGGACTTGCTGGCAGCGCAGCGGGCGCGGGCTCTGGGTGTCGGGCTGCTCTCCGGCGGCTACGGCCAGGATGAACTGGAACGGGCAGGGGCGTACCGGGTTTATCAAGATCCCGCCGGCCTGCTCCGACACCTTGACGAGGTCGGCGTCCGGGTGGCGAATTGATTGCTTGCTGGCCGGCAAGAGACGGCTTCTCGTCCCTGCTGTGGGGCTGGCCAGGAGCGCGAGAGCGGCGACAACCGCGTCGCGGAGGTCGAGGCGGGCGTCAAGTTCCTGCGTCGCTTCGTGGGTTGACTCACACAAGCCCGCGCCGGCGTGATAAAATGAAAGAAGGCGGGGCGGATGGGTTTCATTCTCATCTCATATCACGCCGACACCCTCCCCAACCCAAACTACCGTTCGTCGTGCGCGCACCTCAGCAGGTACTTGTTTCTGCCTATCCCTGCAACAATATCAAGAATCCCTGAAACAAGGCTGGCCACTCTCCGTCGCTGGTCTTGGCCAGCGCTCGGGCTGCGCTGCTTGCTGTACGCTCGGTCTTTCCGACCCATAACTGCTCTGTGGAAGACCCCTCCCCCCAACCCCCTCCCCGCAACGGAGAGGGGGAGAGAAGAAGCGCCCTCAGTCTTGCTCCCCCTCTCCTGTTAGGGGAGGGGGTTGGGGGGAGGGGTTTTCGACAGAGCAACCCAGAACCGGTTGCCTCACCAGAACGCCGCCACAGCCTCCCCCGACCACAGTTCCTCACTGGCCCTTCGCACTTGTCTGTCCCGGCGCTGGCGCTTCGGGCTTGTGTAGCAGCCCTAAAGATACCCATGCAGATAGACATTATCCTCAATGGTTTCGACGTGCCATTCCTGCAGCGTCGGTGCCTCGGCGAGGACAGGTGAGCCATCGCCCCCGATCGGCGTCTTCGCCCGCTCGCCGCCAACCAGCCGCGGGGCGATAAAGACGTGAATCTCATCAAGGGCGCAGTCCGTGTCGCGAAAGTTGCCGAGCACCGCGGAGCCGCCCTCCACGAGGAGGTTCGTCATGCGCCGCCGGCCCAGTTCGTCGAGCAGGGCCCAGACAGTCGGCCGCCCACTTCCCGCCGTTAGCCGCAGCACCTCACAGCCCGCCCGCCGCAACGCCGCGACGCTGGCCTCCTCAGCGGCCTCGTTGGTGGCGATCAGGACCGGAGCGTCCGCCGCGGTCGCGACCAGCCGCGAGTCGAGCGGCAGCCGGGCGCGACTGTCCAGCACCACGCGCACGGGAGTCCGCGGGCCGGGCGGCCTGGCGGTCAGCAGGGGATCATCCGCAAACACCGTGTGGATGCCGACGACGATGGCGTCCATGCGGCCGCGCAGCTGGTGGACGCGAGCGCGCGACGCCTCGTTGCTGATCCACTTCGAGTCGCCCATGCAGGTTGCGATTTTCCCGTCGAGGGTCATGGCCCACTTGGCGTGGACGTAGGGCCAGTTGGTTCGCAGGAGTTTGAGATATGGCCGATTGAGCCGCAGCGCGTCGGCCTCGCACAGGCCGAACTCGACCGGCACGCCCGCGGCGCGCAGGAGTTCGGCGCCCTTGCCCGCGACCTGCGGGAAGGGATCCGCCATCGCGGCGACGACGCGGCCGATGCCGGCGCGCAACACCGCGTCGGTGCAGGGCGGCGTCTTGCCGTGGTGGCAGCACGGCTCCAGCGTGACGTAGAGCGTCGCCCCGCGTGCCAAAGCGCCGGCCTCGGCCAGGGCGTTGACCTCGGCGTGCGCCTCGCCGTAGCGCCGATGCCAGCCCGCGCCGACGACGCGCGTATCGCGCACGACGACGGCCCCGACGAGAGGATTCGGTTCGACATACCCACGGCCGCGCTCGGCCAGTTCCAGGGCGCGCCGCATCCAGGACACAGGCTCACTCATGCGGCCAGTATACGCGACAGGTGCTTGAGCGCGATATCACCTTGTGGTAGCCTTGAGGACGTTTCCCCTGACTTTGAGCCGGGGGCGGATTGAAACGTGGAGAACAACCGCCATGTCCACCGAAGGGCCCGATCGTCAACAGCAGAAAGTGACCGAGTTCATGCGCCTGCTGCCGCTGACCCTCGCCATCGCGGGGCTGCCGGAGGCCGAAGCGGGCAAGTATTTCAACGACGGCCAGATGGAGAACCGTGCCACGAGCCTGCGCGCCGCCTACAAGATCGCGCGGCAGGTCATTCTCGAAATCGTCAAGTAAGCAGCCGTCTGTCTGGCCGGAGCGCGGGCGTCTCGCCCGCATGAAAGACGTCTCTCATGCGGGCGAGACGCCCGCGCTCCGCAGTCTGCGCACGCGCTGACAGTCGGGCTTGCCGTTGCTCTCGACGGCGGCCAGGCAGTCGGGTACGCTGCGGTAGTTTTTGCGTGCCGCCAATCGCCGCGTCACTCAGGGGAAGGAGTTGCCCTTGCTCATGCCACACACACCGTTGCTCTTGCTCGTCTCCCTCGCTTTCCTGGAGGGCGCGCCAGCACCGTGCCGCCAGCAGCCCTCCCCGCAGCACGAGGTGGAGTGCGACGTGCCCAAGGGAACGTCGAAACGGCCGCGAGGCGCGGACACCCCTGTCGTCTGGGACGCGAAACTCGAAGGGACGTGGGCACCGGTGTCCGGGAAGCAGGGCGGGGACGAACTTCCCGCGGAACTCGTCAAGGGGATCAAACTCGCCTTCCAGGGAGGCAAATTGCGACTGGAAGTGTTAGGGATGGTGCGCGATGGAACCTACAAAGTTGACCGAAGCACGCGACCCATCAGCATCGACCTGACCGTAGACGGCCAGACTCTGAAAGGCATCTTTGTGGTGCGCGAAGACACCCTGACTCTCTGCGT
>DASPXY010001762.1:0-2195 GCA_035637055.1 Gemmataceae bacterium
TCCGAGTTGGCCGTTCCCCCTGCCCCCCGCCGAGCGCGCTTTCCTGCTGGAGCAGCGCCTCGCGAGCCGGGCTCACAAGAACATCGCCTACGACCCGCTCAGGCATCGAGTCAGCGGCTACCTGAAATGCGCCGTTGACCAGGCGAACCGGCTGCGTGAGGTTCTCGCCGGCTTCTCCCGAACGGCCACGTGCTGGTTGGGTGCGAACCTGCCGCAGTACGCCCTCGGCTGGCAGCTCGACCGCGTCAGCTTGCGACCGGAGGAAGAAGCCACGCGCAAGCTCCGTCTCAAGGCACGCAACGACCTGCTGCACGTCGATGCCTTTCCGACGCGGCCCACCAACGGCGCGCGCATCCTGCGTTTGTTCCTCAACATCAACCCGAGCGAGCCGCGCGTCTGGGTCACGTCGGACCCGTTCCCTGTCCTGCTGGCCCGCTACGGCGCCCAGGCTGGCCTGCCAGGATCCCGCGAACCCTGGTTCCGGGGCCTGCGCGAGCATGTCCTGCGCGTGTTCCGGTTGGCGCGGCACCGCTCACCCTACGATGCGTTCATGCTGCGCCTGCACGATTTCCTCAAGGCCAACGACGACTTCCAGCAGCGCTGCGCGAAACGCCTGTGGCATTTCCCGCCGGGGTCCGCCTGGCTGGTCATTACCGATACCGCCAGCCACGCTGTGCTGCGCGGGCGGTATGCGCTGGAACATTCCTACTTTCTGGACCCGAAAACGCTCGCTTTGCCCGACGAGTCGCCGGCGGCGTTGCTGGAGCGTGCCTGCGGTCTGAGCGTACTGGATCGGGCCGCCTGACTGCCGCTTGCGGGTTAGCAGCCCGTTGAAAAACCCCTCCCCCGGCCCCTCCCCGCAACGGAGAGGGGAGAGTTTTCTGTCTTGCCCCCCTCTCCGCTGCGGGGAGGGGCCGGGGGAGGGGTTTTTCAACGGGCTGTTAGCGGTGGCACTCACTCATCCGCAAGGCGGAATCGGGCGGCCGTCCAAGCGCGACGAATAACTGAAACTGGGCCTGATCGTAAGCGACCAGCGCCCGAATCAGGTCTTGCCGGGCCGCGGTCAGTAGGTTCGCACTGTTGAGCACCTCGATCGCCCGTGCTTTCTCCACGATGTTCCGCGCCCGCGCCAGGTCCAGCTGGTACGCCCGCTGAGCCGTCTCGACGCGCTGCCGTGCAACCTCGAACTCGCGGCGCCTGGCCGCCGACAGCGCGTGGGCCTCGGCGACCTCGCGCCGGATAACGTCCACGATCCGGACACGCTCGGCCAGCGCCTGCCCGACCAGGGCTCGTTGCCTCCGCTGCATCGCCAGGTTGCCCAGGCCGAAGTTCTGCAGCGACCACACCGCGAGCACGTCGAAATCCGTCCGGCTGGCGAAGTCGCCGAAACGGGTGTCCGCCTGGTTGCTGCCGCCGCCGAACTCCCCGGCGCTGAAGCCCACCGACAGGAACGGCACGAAGGGGCGGACGCGCTCCTTCCGCAAGCGTGTCTCCTGAACCGCGACATCCGCTGTCCGTGCCCCAACCTCCGGGCGGTTGCTCAGGGCAATTTCGACCAGCTTTGCCAGGCTGTCGCGCGGGTCGATGAGTTGCACCAGCGGCACGGCGCCCTGCACGCGGAGCCGGACGGCGGTGTCGAGGTTGAGGACGCGCGCCAGTTCGGCCGCCGCCACCGCCACGTCCTCCTCGACGCGCTGCTCCACCACGTGCAGCAGGAGCGCCTCGCTGCGCGCACGTTCGGCGTCGCCCTCACGCCCCTGCCCGACCAGGGCGAAGTCGGCGGTGATCTTGACGATTTCGCTCAGATCGCGCTCCGACTGCCGCACCAGCTGCAGCCGCGTTTCCGCCTCGGCCAGGGCCAGATAGCGTGTGGTCACCAGGAGCAGGATCGTGTTGCGAACCGCTTGAGCATCGAAGCGCCGGGCCGTGACCGCTTGCCGGGTCGCGATGGGCTCGAAGAGTGCGTCGGTGAGGTGGGCCGTCAGGCGGACACCCGGGAAGCCGACCGTCCCGGCACCCACGGCCGCGGCCCCTGTGCCACCGTAGAGGGACTGACGGTTGACGTCGCGGATGATCCCCTCCGAGTTCTGGAGGTTGCCGCGGTGGAGATTGAAACTCACCCCCGCCTCCAGCGTCGGCAGGAGCAGAGCACGAGCCTGCAACTGCTCGGCCAGGCTCGCGCGCACGGCTTCCTG
>DASPXY010001763.1:0-2717 GCA_035637055.1 Gemmataceae bacterium
GTGCTGCTGCAGGAAGGAGGCGGTGACGGCCTCGCTGACGGGCTGCTCGACGGCCCGCTGGACGATCTTCGCCTTGTGTTCGCCGAACGCCAGCAGCACGACCTTGCGGGCGTCGAGGATGGTGCCGACGCCCATCGTCAGGGCCTGGTGCGGCACGTTTTCCAGACCGAAGAAATCCCCCGCCGCATCGCGCCGTGTGACCGGGTCGAGGGTCGCCATGCGCGTGCGGCTGTGGCGTGTCGAGCCTGGCTCGTTGAAGCCGATGTGCCCGGTGCGGCCGATGCCAAGGATTTGCAGGTCGATGCCGCCCGCCCGCCGGATAAGCTGTTCGTAGCGCGCGCAGTACTCCTCGGCGTCCTGCTGCCGGATGGTGCCGTCAGGAATGTGGATGTTCTGCGGCAAGAGGTTGATGTGGTCGAAGAGCGTCTCGTGCATCCAGCGGTGGTAACTGTGCGGATCGTCAGGCTGCATCGGGTAGTATTCGTCCAGGTTGAACGTGATGACGCGGGAGAAGTCGAGTCCCGCTTCCTTGTGCAGCCGGATCAGTTCACGATACAGCCCCACCGGCGTCGAGCCGGTCGCCAGGCCGAGGACGGTGGGCCGGTTCGCCGAATTGTTCTGGCGGATCAGGCTCTCGATCATCAGGGCGACGTGGCGCGAGGCCTGGGCGCTCGTCGGAAAGACAAGTGTCGGGATTTTCGTGTGGGGGACGTAGTGAGAGGACATGGCAGGTAGGTCCGTAGTTGAGGGCGCAGAGAGGGAAACTCCCCACGGACACTGTACAATGATTCTGGCCGTCTGGCCACGGACAACGGACACCGAGAAACGGATAATACCTATGCTACAACTCACCATTAACGGCGATTCGCAAACGCTGCCCGACGCGCTCTCGCTGGCCGACTTGCTGACCCACCTCAAACTCGATCCGCGGCGGGTGGCGATCGAGGTCAATCGCGAAGTCATCCCGCGGAAGTCCCACCCGGGACACGCACTCCACAACGGCGACGCGGTGGAAATCACCACCCTGGCGGGGGGCGGCGCACCGGAAGAATTGCCCGCTGATAAGTCACTCCGCATCGGCAAGTTCGAGTTCCGCAGCCGCCTCATCACCGGCACGGGCAAATACACCACTTACGAGTTGATGCGCGACTGCCTCGACGCCAGCGGCTGCGAGGTGACGACGGTGGCAGTGCGGCGCGAACGGCTCATGGACAAACAGGGGCGCAGCATCCTCGACTATCTCGACTTGAAGCGCTACACCATCCTGCCGAACACGGCCGGCTGCTTCAGCGCCGAGGACGCGATTCGTCACGCACGCCTGGCCCGTGAACTGCTGAACAATGTTGAGAACCCCGGCGCGGAATGGGTCAAACTGGAGTGTCTGGGCGACCCGAGGACGTTGCTGCCCGACCCCGTCGCGACCCTGCAGGCGACCGAGCAGCTTGTCAAGGAAGGGTTTCAGGTGCTGGTCTACACGAGCGACGACCCGATCATGGCGCGGCGCCTGAAGGCAGCTGGTGCGGCCAGTGTCATGCCGGCGGGCAGTCCGATCGGCAGCGGGCAGGGCATCCTCAATCCCAACAACCTCCGCATCATCCTCGAATACCTCAAGGATGGCGACCCGGACTATCCGGTGATCGTCGATGCGGGCGTCGGCACTGCTAGCGACGTGACGGTGGCGATGGAACTCGGCTGCGACGGCGTCTTGCTCAACACCGGCATCGCCAGCGCCCGCGATCCGCTCCGCATGGCGTGGGCGATGCGCTACGGTTGCGAGGCCGGCCGCCTTGCCTATCTTGCCGGCCGCATCCCGCGAAGGCTGTACGCCCAGGCGTCGAGTCCGATGGAAGGACGCATCGCCCCCGCCGCTGGTGAGGGGGTGACAAGGTGACAAGGTGACAAGGTGACCAAAGGCAAGTTTCTTTTGGTCACCTGGTCACCTTGTCACCTTTGTCACCTTGTCATCTTCGCTTCCGTCCGTAACGACCTCTCTGTCCCTTCCTTTTACCGAAATTACCCAGATTGCCTTTGACGGATACCCCTCACTAATCTATCCTGGGGCGATTGGTGAAAGATCCGACACATTCATACTCTCTTCCCGCCCCCGCCTGGGGTGAGCGCTCCGAGTGCTAACCCGCGAGTGGGGAGCGAGACTCGACCACAACAAAACGCCATGAGAACCAGCGACAGCATGGCGTCGGTCTCAGTAGGGAGGTTCTTAGCATGTATAGCGTGGTATTGGCGACGATGATCACCACCGGCGCCTCGGCGCCGGACTGGCATCGGTGTTCGGGCTGCCACGGCTGCTGGAGTAGCTGTCACGGCTGCTGGAGCAGTTGCCACGGTTGTTGGGGTTGTTCCGGTTGTTGGGGCTGCTCCGGCTGTTCTGGCGTCTACAGTTTCGGCTGCTCCGGCTGCTCGGGCTGGGGTTGTCACGGTTGCTGGAGTTGCTCCAGTTGCTACAGCTGCTACAGCTGCCAAGGTTGCTACGCCGGGGTTCCGTACGCTGCGGTTGCGGTGCGGGCCGTTTCGACCAGCGGTGCGGACGATTTGCGCAAGTCCCTCAAGGACATCTCCGACCGCCTCAAGAAGTTGGAGGAACGCAAGGAGCCCGCTGCCTTCTCGCCGGACAACAATTTCGTGAGCAGCACGCCCGCGCCAGCGCACGTCACGGTGCGTCTGCCGGCGGATGCCCGGCTGTTCATCGACAACAGCCA
>DASPXY010001764.1:0-3308 GCA_035637055.1 Gemmataceae bacterium
CCCAGCCCCCTCCCCGAAACGGAGAGGGGGAGAAGAAGAGTCGTCTTGCTTGCTCCCCCTCTCCGTCCGCGGTTGTGGCACGGTCTCCTGACCGTGCCACGGGGACTGACCGGAGGTCTCCCGCTACTCCCGGAGACCTGCGGTCAACAGCAGTGGCACGGTCAGGAGACCGTGCCACAACATGCGGGTTCGCGTAAGGAGTGCTAACCCGCAAGCGGCTGACAGCTTACTTCGACTTCCTCACCTCGACAGCGTAGACGTGCGTCGGGCCGTGGATATTGGATCGGAACACAATCCACCGGCCATCGGGCGTAAACGTGACGTTCGGCTCGGTCTTGTAATTGTGGCGCCCGAGGTCCACCAGTTTTTCCGCCTCAAGAACGCCGTCTTTCGGAGTAAACAGATAGATCCACTGGCCATTGCCGGGAGCCGCGACACTGCTCGGCCCGCCGCCATCGCCGGCGAACCACTTGCCGTCGGGCGAAACATTGAAATGCACCGACCAGTGTTCGCGGGCTACCTTGTAGCGTATCTCCTTGCCGCTGGCCACGTCCACCCCAGCCAGCCAGAACACCTTGCTCCGCGGCGTCTGCAGGTCAAACCAGACCGTCTTGCCGTCGGCGCCGAAGAACTCGTGACCCCAGATTTCCATGTCCATCGTCCGGCTGTGCGTCTTACGCAGGCCGGTGCCGTCGGTGCGGATCGTCCAGACGCGATCGACCTCGTGCCAGGGGCCTTCGTGACAAAACAGGATCAGGTGCGGATCGGTCGGCGAAAACTGGACGTGATTGAGCCAGTCCGTCGCGGGATGGAAGCGCTTGACCGCACCGCTCTTGATCTCGACAGTGTAAAGCACCATCGAACGGCCGCCGGCGGTGAAGCCTTTCTTGCCCTTCGGTGCGGTCGGCGGCGGCTTCGGCTTCTCGACGTTGCCGCCCTTGTCCGCCACCTCCGCTTTCGCCTTGGGGTCGTGAGCACTGCCGGCCAGCAGCGTCTCGTCGGCGTTGACGGCGAGGCCCGAGCCGTTGCGCCATTCCGAGGGCAGCTCCCCGATTTTCCGCGTGGCGCGGGTGTCGAGGTGCGTCGCGTAGATGGAGTTGCCGCGCAGGTAGAAGATCTGCCGTGTCTTCTTGCCGACGACGACGTTGCCGGCGCGGCCCTCCACGACGATTTCCAGCTTCGGCGGACTCTTGCCGAGCGTGGTCAGGTCGAGCGCGGCCAGGCCGCCTCGGGTCGAGATGACCATCTTGTCGCCGCTCGCCGTGTAGGCGTTCTGGTGGAAGTAGAAACTGGAGCCGCCGGAGTCGCCCGTGAGCCGGATCACCCGATGCCCCGTGGGCTCGATCCAGTCGGCCGGCGCTCCCTTGGCGGGCTGCGCTGCCTCCGCGTGCGGAGCGAGCGCGGCGAACACGCAGCCAAGGAGAGCAAGCGAGCAACGAAGGCAGTTCATTGGGGCCTCAATGGTTGTCAGCGCTGATGTTGGCGACCGTCGCAATCTCGCACCAATAGAAACACAGCATTGCAGCGAAGGTCTCGCTGCTGCTTGATTTGCTCTCCCTGCCGTGCTACGCTGACAGGTCGATCGGCCCGGTTGGATTCCGTCACCCTGGGCGTCTTGTAGAAAACGCCTCGGCCCTGTAGGTGGCGGTAGACAACCGCTTCAGGAAGGGGACCATCGATGGCACGCACCTCGCGCGTTGGGTTGCTCCTGGGGACGGCGCTGGCGCTCGCAACGGCCGGCGCGTGGCCCGCAACAGGCCAACCACCCGCTGACACCGCCAAACTCACCGCGCGCTTCAGCCACATCATCACGCTGCCCACGAACGAAGCGCTGGAAACGAACCTGGCAGTGGCTCCGGATTACCTTGGGGCGAAGGATTGGGGCAAGGCCATCCATGTCCTGCAGTGGATCCTCGAAAACGCCGAGGACGCCTTCGTCGCTGTCAAGCGCCCCAGGGCGGACGGCAAGGACACGATCGGCTGGGTCAGCGCCCGTAGCGAGGCGCGCCGCCTGCTTGCCACCCTGCCCGAGCAAGCCCTGCAACTTTATGAATTGACACACGGCGCCAAGGCTGCGAACCTCCTCAACGCGGCGAAGCAACGCGGGGACGTGCTGCAGATGGCACTCGTCGCCCAGCGCTACCCGCACACGCCCGCCGGACGCCAGGCCGCCGACCTGCTCGGCACCTACCACCTCGACCGCAGCCAGTACGCCACCGCGGCCCGCTACTTCGGCCCCCTGCTGCAAGGCCCCGATGCCGCCCGCGTGGCGCCGTTGACACTCTTCAAGGCAGCGCTCGCGTTCCGCCGCGCCGGCAATCTGGAACGCGCGGAGGCGATCCAGAAAACCCTGTGGGCCAGTTCCCCCAAGGGCGTGCAGTTCGGCGGCCGCCTCGTGAGCATCGCGGAGTTGAAAAAGGAACTCGCGCGCGAAGTCGCCCCCCCTGGCGGGGCCGCCGCCGCGCGCGACTGTCTCGTCTTCCGCGGGAACGAGAGTCGGGCGGGTCTGGGCAGCGGCGAGGTCGCTGCCGAACTGAAAACGCGCTGGCAGCAACAAACCGTTCCCCCCGGGCGTGCGCGCGGCTGGATCGACAGCGCACTCCAGCAGCACAAGGGACGCAGCCTGACGCCGTTTCCCGCCGCCATCCCGCTCACGGTGGACGGCGTCATCGTCTCCCGCACTCACCGCGGCGTTCAGGCCGTCGATCGAACCACCGGCGAACTCCTCTGGGAGTCGGCCCTCAGCGGCAGCCTGGAAGCCCTCGCCGAGACCGGAGCGAACGCCGCCCACGCCAACAATTGGGCGACCGCGTTCTTGCAATCTGGCCCGCATGTCCTGCTGGAAAACTCGGTCGTCGGCACGCTCAGTTGCGATCGGCAGCGCGTCTACGCCATCGAGGATCTGACAATTCCACCTTTTCCGACGGACTATGGCGCCTATGCGAACCGGCTAGGAGCGAACCTCGATTTGACCTTCGCCAAGGATGCCGGCGGCTTGACGGATGCCGTTTACCATAATCGGGTGGTGGCGCTCGAACTGGAAGGCGGCAGGTTGGCCTGGGAGGCCGGCGGGCGCGGGAAGAAAGACCAACCGCTGTCCGACACGCATTTCCTTGGGCCGCCTCTCCCCCTCGGCGGCAAGCTGTATGTGCTGGCGGAGAAGGAGCAGTCGATTCGGCTCGTCTGCCTGGAGGCCGCGAGCGGCCGGTTGGCCTGGATGCAACCGCTCGCCACGCCGAAGCAGAACATCCTCGTGGACGGCATTCGCCGCATCTGGGCCGCTCACCTCGCCCACGCCGAGGGCGTCA
>DASPXY010001765.1:0-5118 GCA_035637055.1 Gemmataceae bacterium
TCGCGGACCTCCAGCCGCCGCACCGGGGCATAGGCGACCGCCAGCACGGTCTTCTTGTCGGGGGTGAGCAAGTCGGCCTGAACCGTCAGGTCGTAAACCGGCGCGGGTAGTTGCGGCGGCACCAGCACGGTCAGGTTGCCCTCGCTCACCTTGGCCCCCAGTTCGGTCGCCTTGTCGAGCCGCAACGATCGATTCGGATCCGGCTTGCCGGCGACGACCTGGCTCGGCTGGCTGGTGAGCAGCGTCAACCGCACCACCGCATTGTCCGCCGGCCGCGTCACTTTCACCGGCAGCGTCAGCTTCCCGCCAGGGACGAGCGCCAACTCGCCCGACAGTTCGCGCCAATCGATCTCGAAAGGCGTCGGCGGCGCGACGGTCAGCGCCAGTGGAATTTCTGTGGCGAGCCAGGGCTGCAGTCGCTCCAGCCCTGATCCCTTCATAACAACAGCGCGTTGCTCGCCATCGGTGGCGCGGCCACGGAAGCGGGTCAGCACCGCGTCGCCGCTCGACTCGCCGCGCCAGACCGTCAGGAGCGTCCCCTCGGCGCCTTCAGGGATCGTATTTCCCTCGAATCGAATCCCGGCCGACAGCCCCTCGGCAGAAACCTCGACGCCGCCCTTGTAGCCGCGGCGCTCGACCCAGATCGGGATTACCGTGCGGCCGCCAGCCGGCAGCGTGATGTTCTGGGCGGGCGTCACCAGGCGGAAATCGCCCTTTCCGGATGTCGTTTCTTGCGGATCGACCACCAGGCGGTAAATGCCGCGCGGCCCACCGCGACCTTGAGCGTCCACGACGCCGACAACGATCACCGTCACCTTGTCCGGCACGGTGTATTCCAGCACCGGGTCGAGTGTGCCGGGGCCGTCCTCGACGCGAGCGAGTTGGGCGCCGGCTTCGTTCCGCACGACCAGGGCGACATCCAGTGGCGAGCCGCGACGTTCGGCGAAGACTTCCAGCCGGACCTTGCTCCCTGGCGTGACTCGGAGACGATAGCGATCTTCTTCGTAAGGAACGAGGAGCCGCCCAGACACGCCGACGGGACCGGGCGGCAGTTCTTGCAACTTTCCGGGGGCGGATTGTTCCACAACCTCAGTACGCGAACTGACCATAACGAAGGGCCGCGGCCCGCTCCACAAGCCTTCGCCGGGCCAGGCGAGCGGCAGCACGCCGACGCTTGGCGTCGCGGGCAAATCCAACCGTGCTGTGGCCGTCGGGCCGAGCAACTCGACTGTCTGCGGCTTGCCCTTCGCAATGACCGGCGGGAAGACCTGCTCGACGAAGGACCACTGACCCACCTTGAGGCGGAAGAAGCCGGGCGCGGCGGCCGCATATTCCGTGTCGTGGACGGTGACGGTATAGGTGCCGTCGGTGGGAAGTGTGGCCTCCAGCCGGGCGTCGCCCAGCAGGGCGGGAGTGGCCCACGCCCAGGCGATTTGCAGGCGCTTCGAGTTATAGAGATGGACGACCGGCCGCAATTTGCTGCCGAGCCGCTGGGCCTCGACCTCCACCATCACCTTCTGACCCGCCTTGCCCACGAAGCGGGTTTCGACGATAGCGCCACCGCTCACCGCACCGTGGAGAGCGATTGGCAACTCAACGGAAGCCGCCAGCGGGCGCTGTGCCAGCCGATCGACACCGATCACCACGGGCAAACTGACGCCACGGTCGGTCACCACGGAGAGCGGGTAATAACCCGGAGGCACATCGCCCGCGAGGGTGACGTCGAAGGTGGCCCGCTTGCTGTTGGAGTCCTTCTTGAGTTGCTGTTGCGCGGGGAAGGAGAGGAGCAAGCGCGGGGCGGTCCCGAAGTCGTCGCCGTCGAGGATAAGGGTCGTCGTCGCGCCGACCTGCAGGCCGCGAATGTTGAGATTGCGGATCACAGGTTCCGCAGCTCCCAGAGGATTGCACCACAGAGACACAGAGACACAGAGAAGACCAATGAAGAACGGAGAACGGAGAACCGAGAACCGAGAATGAGGCGAAACCCGGATCCTCGGACTGCGTTCTCCGTTCTCCGTTCTCGGGTCTCCGTTCTTCATTTGCCTTTTCTCTCTCTTGTTTCTCTGTGTCTCGGTGTCTCTGTGGTTCCTCACGAGAACAACTGCCGGATTGGCTCGGCGTCCACCAGGCGGACCGGCCGCTCGCCGGGGCCGGGCATCATCGTCGTGTCGAGGTTGATGCCCATGCCGTGATAGATCGACGCCAGGATCTGCGGCGGCTCGATCGGGTTGTCGTGTGGCCGCGAGCCGATACGGTCGGTCGCCCCGATCACCTGACCGCCGCGGATATTGCCGCCGCAGAGGAAGTTCGTCCAGGCATTGGGGTAATGGTCGCGGCCACCGCGGCCGTTCAGGCGCGGCGTGCGGCCGAACTCGCTGAGGACCGCCACGACAGTCTCCGCCAGCAAGCCCCGCCGTTCCAGGTCCGCGATCAGCGCGGTGAAGCCGATGTCGAACTGCGGGCAGAGGAAACGCTCGTAGTCCAGGTAAGTATTGTGGAGGCTGCCGCCGTCCGCGTGCATGTCCCAGCACGACAGGTTGAAGACCGTGTCGAAGTGGTTGATCGTCACGTAGCGCACGCCGCCCTCGATCAGCCGCCGCGCCAGCAGACAGCTCTGACCGAAGGTATTGCGGCCGTAGCGGTCGCGCAACGTCGCCGTCTCACGGTTGAGGTCGAACGCCTCCTTCGCCCGCCGCGACGTCAGCAGGCCGAAGGCACGCTCATACGCGCTGTCGTGCATCTGCGTGCTGGAAGTCTCGGTGCGGCGCTGCAGACCGTCGAGTTGACTGAGCAGCCGCCGGCGATTATCGAGGCGCGTCGCCGACTGTCCTTCGGGAACCTCCAGATCGGCGACGCGGAAATTGGGCTGTGCCGGATCGGCCTTGAGGAAAAACGGCTCGTGAGCGCTGCCGAGGTAGCCAGCGGTCTGACCGTGGAAATTGCCAGCGCCGGTGTTGCCGATCGGACCAGGGAGGATGACGTTCGCGGGTAGCTCGCTCCTCTGGCCGAACACGCGCGAGATGACGCTGCCGCTGTGCGGCTTGACGCTGTCGGCGTTGAAGTCGTGGCCGGTCATCATCCAGCGCTGGCCGTTCTCGTGGGTCGCGCCGGTGCGGTGGTGCAGGCTACGAATCAGAGCGACTTTATCCATCATGCGAGCCATCAGCGGAAAGTGCTCGCAGATCTGGATGCCGTTCACGTTGGTGCGAATCGGACGGAAGCGGCCGCGGACCTCCGCCGGGGCGTCGGGCTTCATGTCCCAGGTGTCCAGGTGGCCGGGCGAGCCGACCAGGAAGATCGTGATGCAGTTGCGGATCCGGGCACGGTCGGGCTGCACGGCGCCCGCGGACTCAAGGCGCAGCAGGTTGGGCAGCACCGCCCCGGCCAGCCCCGCCGTGCCGACCTGCAAGAAACTGCGGCGCGTGACGCCGTGACAGACCGGGACTCTCACACTCCCGACATTCAACATGGGAAATCTCCTTTGAGCGGCAGTGGTGCGGCGGACTTCGTCCAGGATGCGGCGGGGTTAAATCGTGTAGGTCACCTTCTCGGAGATATCGACGAAGCGGCTGTTGACGAACTCGCCGTCGGGCCGCTTGCGATAATCGACGTAGCGCCACATCTGCAGCACGATCTCGTAGTTGCCCGGCGTGGCGTCGGGATGCTCGTAGCTCAGTTCGGCACGGGCGGCGGGCGTCGCGATCACCTGCCCGTTGCGGCGAACTTCCCATTGCAGGCGCAGGCCCCAATCGTGGGTGACTTCGCTGCGAGTTACCCGGCGCCCCTCAAGGCTCACGGTGGCGCGCGGGGTGCCTTCAAACCGTTGTTCCATGGCGATATCTCCGGGGTCAGCAAACAGGCGAGGGTTGGTTGTGCAGGCCGGTTCAGGCGGTATTGAAAGAATAGTCTAACCGACCGCCCGAAGACATTCCAAGAGAATTCGCTTTTCCTCACCGAGGTGGGTGCGTGCGCGGATTCTGGGAGTCGGCAGGAATCCCTGGAAAAGTCGCAAGGGCTGTTCGTGCGATCACCAGGACTTCTTGCGAAACTCCCAGAATCTATTCGCGCACCCACCGAGGTGCGCGGTCCTTACGGGAGGGAGACAGGCTCGCCGCCGCGGATGGTGGCGAGGGCGCGGTAGAGGGGCAGGGCGATGGTATCGCTGAGGAAATGAACGGAGGCGTCGGCGCAGGCAAAGTGCAGGCCGCCGGGATGGTGGCTGCGGAACGACTCGTTGTTCTGCCAGTTCCACGCGGGATAGGCGCTGCCGTCGGGGGCTTTGGCGTTGGGCGGGATGGCGCAGGTGCCGGTGGCGTTGTTGCCGTAGGGCCAGGAACACGACTGGCTCACGGCAGGGACGTCCTCGCCGATCAGGAAGGTGGCGGCGGTGCCGTCGCGGATGTGCTCCAGACGCAACCGGCGCAGGTAATCGACGCGGTAGAAGATGCCGTCGCCGTTGCTGTGGCCGTCGAAGGAGCCGTTGCTGCCGCCGTTGCGCCAGTCGGTGGGGACGCGCGCGCCGTCGCCCTGGAGGTCGTCGCCCCAGTTGGCGCCGCTGACGCCCTTGTAGTTGGTCTGGCCGGCGGCGAAGCCCGCGAGGTTGAGGGCGTCGGTGCGTGGGCCGGCGTTGCTGTCGGGGTCGGCGGGGCAGAGGAATACGGCGAGTTGCTGGTCGGCGATGCCGCTCTGGCGCAGCGTCTTGGTGGGGAGGCCGCCCTGGGTGTAGAGGTTTTGCTGATCGAGGTAGGGGAGCAGGCGGGCGAGCCAACTCCAGGCGGTGCTGTCGGGGCCGCCGCCGTAAGCGCCGAGGAACTGGTTGTAGGGGATGCGCCTGTGCGCGTCGTGGTAAGCATGGACGGCGAGGGCCAGTTGCCGCAGGTTGCTGGCGCAGGCCAGGCGGTTTGCGGACGCGCGCACTTGCTGAAGAGCGGGGACGAGCAGCCCGATCAAGACGCCGAGGATGGCAAGGACGACAAGCAGTTCGATCAGGGTGAACGCACGCCGCCAAGGACAGCGGTGGGTCATGTGCGTACCTCCCGTGGGCCGCGGCCGCGTGGGTTGTTCGATCACAGACCATGAGACTTACGCATGGACGCTGTTCACCGTACCTTACTAAGT
>DASPXY010001766.1:0-5286 GCA_035637055.1 Gemmataceae bacterium
TCGACGACGCCCTTGAGCATCTCGCCCGCCGCCCTGGCCTGCTCACCTTCAAGAATCGGCCCAAGCCGGCGCAGGGCGACCTGATGGAGCTTGAAGTCCTTCAGGCTCATCTGCAGATCGGTCACGTTCGGGGCGAGTTTCACCTTGCCCAGCGGCCGCTTCGGATCGAGCGTGACCTTCACGTCGCACGCCACGGACATGCCGACGAGGGCGTCGCCCTCCGCGATGAGGTTCACCAGGCGCAGGCCCTTCTGCCAGTGGACCATTTCCATCTCGCCGCGCAGGGCGGCATCGACGTCCAGCGTCAGGCGATAGACGCCGTCGGGCTGCGGTTGCAGGCTGCGCACGCGAATCGTCAGGTCGCGCTCGGGATCGTCCAGCCGTGCCTGTACTTTGCGCCACAGCCCATGCGGCAGCACTTCCTTGCCATCGACCACCAGCCGCGTCCGCAGCCCTTGGAGCCGTAACTTGCCGGGCACGGGAATCGTCTGGCCCCAGCCCTCGTCTTGCTCGAAAACCTTCGGGAACTGTCCGCCCACCATCTTGTGAATCAGCCGCGCTAACTCGGCGTAGTCTTTTCCGGCTTCGATCCCGGCAGGCTGCTGCGCCGTCGCCGCGGACCAGCAACTTCCCAGAATCGCCAATACCAGCCCGAATCCCCTGATCCTCATGATTCAGATCTCCTCCGTAAACGATTCCGCGCTGGACCATCCAGGCGACACTCGCATTATACGCGGACGGTGCAAGTGGCAGGCAGAATGCCTCCGGCCCGCTATAATGCCCGCGTTGCGCGGCGTTGGGCTTGTCGGGATGACTGACGCCATGCTCTTTCTCCTATCCCGAATGGCGCCAAGGATTGCTCCCATGACGGCACCGTTCCCTCGTGGCCGCTGCCCCCTCGGGCTGTGCGCTGCGCTCGCCTGTCTCCTGACCGCGGCACCCGCGCCCGCGGGCGACAAGAAAGACCCGGACAAGGACTCGCCCAAGATGATCCTTAGCCTCAGCAAGCACGGTCAATTCGGCCTGATGCTGCTCGATGGAGGTGAAAAGAAAAGGATCACGTTCGGCCCAGAGGGGCAGACCAACATCACCATCGTGTCCGTGGACGGCAAAATGTACGCCTTCGGTTTGGACAGGGACGCTGCCGCTGGGGTGAAACTCCCGCCCGGACTGCTGGCGGGCAAATGGGTGAAGAAGCCAGCGGTGCTCAAGCCGGGAATCAGCTTCGAGGCCGTCTGGTCACCCGTGGACAAGGTCGAGATCACGCAGACGGTCGAGATCGTTCGCAGCAAGACCGGCGCCCTCGATACGTGCCTGGTCCGCTACAGCGTCGCGAACAAGGACGCGAAGGCCCATCAGGTCGGCATACGGCTCCTGCTCGATACCCTGATCGGGGAGAATGACGGCCACCCGTTCGCCCTGCCCGGGAAGGACGAATTGATCACCACCTCGGCGGACTACAAGAAGGATTTGCCGGCAGTCATCAACGCGCTGGAAAAGCCCGACCTGAAGAATCCCGGGCTGGTGGCCCGCCTGTCGCTCAAGGTGGGCGGCGGACTGGAGGCGCCGCAGCGCGTGAGCCTCACAGGCTTCCCCATGGGGCCGAAGGATCTCGTCGATTGGGAGGTGCCGGTGAGCAATATCATGGGCGATGCGGTCGTGATGCTGTACTGGAACCCGCGTGCGGTGGCGGCCGGCGCGCGGCGGGTATGCGGCTTCGCCTATGGCGGTGGTGAGGTCGCCCTGCCCGCCAAGAAAAATAAGTAACGGATCGCTAAAGGGATAGTGAACGAGCGGCGGGGTTTATCCCCGCCGGCCAGACGGCGGGGATAAACCCCGCCGCTCGTTCACCACTTTCCCTTTGGTGGGGACTTCGTTCGCATCGGCGAGACGCCTGTGCCACGGACCGGAGGCGCGTCAGCGCGACAGCGGCAGAGGGCGGGATGGTTGATGGGTGCTCCGGGCGTAGATCTGTCTCGCCTCGGGCAGCCAACCGCGCAACTGCTGAATGCGGCGGCCGTGGCTGGGGTGCGTGGAGAGGAACTCGGGAGTCCTGCCGCCACCGCCCTGCTGCTCCATTCGCTGCCAGAACTCCACCGCCTCGACCGGGTCATAGCCGGCGCGGGCCATCAACAGCAGGCCGATATGGTCCGCCTCGGATTCGTGCTCGCGACTGTAAGAGAGCAGGCCGACCTGGGTACCGGCGCTCAGCAATCCAATGATCTGCGCCCGTTTCCGGAAGTCCATATCGCTGAGCGAGACGGCCGCGGCTACCTGGCCAATCTGCACGACTTGTTCCTGGGCCATGCGCTCTGCCCCGTGCCGCGCCAGGGCGTGGCCGATCTCGTGCCCCATCACCGCGGCGAGTCCGCCCTCCGTCCGGCAGACGGGTAGGATGCCCGTGTAGACGACGACCTTCCCGCCAGGCAGGCAAAACGCGTTGACCTGCGTGCTCTCGACGACCTTGAACTCCCAGCCGAAGCGAGCGTCGCCCCGGACCCGGAAGAGCTTGCGCAACTCGGGATCCTCGGCGGCGCTCGCCAACCGTCCGCCGACGCGCTGAACGACGTTGACGACAGGCCCGCCGGAAACGACGTCCGATTTCCTGAGCACCTCTCGAAACGCCTGGGCACCGAGATTGTACTCCTGTTCGGGGCTCATGAGCGTGAGTTGTTTCCGCCCGAACGGGCCTTCCTGACAACCCTTGAACAGCAGCCCGCCGACGATGAGCAGGCCGACGAGGATCGGAACAATGCGAATGTCGCTGCGCATGCCGGCACCCCCTCCATCGCGGACGCGATCGCCTGGTAACACCAATGGCTGACGCTTATCATCGCAAATTGGGTGCCATTGAGGTAGGGTGCCAGGCCGGAACGCGGCAGGAAGCGGCGTCTTGTTCGTAGTCCCGCCTTTAGGCGGTTGGCTACCCACCGCCTAAAGGCGGGACTACGAACCACGGGCTGGGTGTCGCAACTGACCTTGCCGCAGGGTAGGAGATGCCGGACAATCCCTGCACATGTGCTGTAAGCAAGACGACGAGCGCAGACTGCCGGCGGACAAATCCCCGAGTGAACGGAAGGGATGAACATGGCCAAGACTGCCACAACCAGGGACAAAGCTGCGACCGCCGTTGGCGGCGCTGGCGCAAGCGACTCGATCCTGCGCCGCCCCGCCGAACTTGAGTATGCCGAGGAACTGGCGGCGCTCGCCGCGATCGACAAGGATCCCCGACCCGAGGGCTGGCGGTTATCGCCGAAGGCCGTGCGGACTTACATCCTGGGCGGCACCGCGGGCAAGACGACGATTCGGCCGAAATACCTGGGGAGCGAGCGCGTGGTGGAGATCGCCATCGGCACGCTCACCACCGACCGGGCTTTGCTACTTATCGGAGAACCCGGAACTGCAAAGTCGTGGTTATCTGAGCATTTAGCGGCCGCAATTAGCGGAAATAGCCTGATGCTGGTGCAGGGCACAGCGGGCACCACGGAGGAGCAGATCCGCTACAGCTGGAACTACGCCCTGCTGCTCGCCGAGGGGCCAACGCCGAAAGCCCTCGTGCCCAGCCCGATCTACCGCGGCATGGAGCAGGGCGCCATTATCCGCTTTGAGGAGATCACGCGCTGTCCGTCCGAGGTGCAGGACGGCCTGATCACGCTGCTGTCGGAGAAGGTGATGGCGATCCCGGAGTTGGGAGTCCACCTGGCAGCCCGGCGCGGCTTCAACCTGATCGGCACCGCCAACACGCGCGACCGCGGCGTCAACGACATGTCAGCCGCCCTCAAGCGCCGCTTCAACCTCGTCGTGCTGCCGGTGCCGTCGGACATGGATACCGAGATTGCCATTGTGACCAAGCGCGTCGCCGAGATCGGTTCTGGGTTGAAACTGCCGGCGCCGCCACCCGCCGAGGAGGCGGTGCGCAAGATCGTGCAGATTTTCCAGGAGTTGCGTCGCGGCCAGACGCTCGACGGCAAGCAGAAGGTGAAGCCGCCGTCGGGCGTGCTCTCGACCGCCGAGGCGATCAGCCTCCTCAACAACAGCATGGCTTTGGCGGGACATTTCGGCGACGGTCAGGTGGGTGACCGCGACCTGGCGGCGGGGCTGCAAGGGGTGATCGTCAAGGAGGACAGCCGCGATGGCACCGTCTGGGTCGAGTACCTGGAGAACGTCATGAAGAAGCGCGGGGCCGAGTGGCGCGACCTGTACAACGCCTGCAAGGAACTCGTTTGAGTGTCTGCGGAAACCCCTCCCCCCAACCCCCTCCCCGCAACGGAGAGGGGGAGAAGAAGAGATACTGCTTGGCTTGCTCCCCCTCTCCGTTGCGGGGAGGGGGTTGGGGGGAGGGGTTTCCGCACAAATAGTAAGGAGACCGATCATGGATCCCGTGGACGTGCTGACGATGGGCGTGCGTGCGGCTCAGTGGATCCGCTCCGGCAAAGACCCGGAAAAGATCCTTCGGGGAGCGTACAAGGCGCTCAAGCTCCCCCGTCCCGACGATGGCGAGGACTCGCTGGCGCTGCGCATCATCCGTTTGGTCGAAGCGGCGGGCAGCGAGCGTGAGAAGTTGATGCAGTATCTGGACAAGCACGCCGGCCCGCTGCCGGGCAACCGGCTACCCAAGGGCTGGGGTGGCGCCGTCGAGCCGGCGGCCGCCCTGGAGGGACAGGAGGACGCCGAGGCCGAGGAACTGCTGGAGTACATCGAGGAAGAGGAGGAGTCGGCACGCGAGATGATGGACGACTTCCCCGCGTTCGCGGTCGCCCAAAAACGGGTGGTCGGTCACTTCGGCGGCCGCACCATCATCATCCGCAAGGGGAAGCGGCTCACCGAGGAAAAGGCCGGAGAGATGCGGTCGGGCGACTCCCTGGAGATCGAGAAGGAAGGCTTGCCGACGACCGTCCGCGGCCTGATCGATTACCCGCTGGAGCGGCCGTGTCTCTTCACGATCAACGTCGGCGAGGAGCCGTGGTCACTGTGGGAGATCTGCTGCGCCTTCGCCGACCAGTACCTCCGCATCTACGAGGAACCCGATAAATACGGGGTGTCGGGCCACGACCTCACGGATCTCTGGATCGAAGGGCTCCTCTACTACCCGGAGAAGCAGTTGATCTACGCACACATCGGCTCTTGAGGATGCAATGGCCGACACCTTCTGTCGTATTTTCGGCGTCCGCCACCTGTCGCCCGCGGCGGCCCATCACTTGCGCGCCGTCCTGGATGAGGTCCGGCCCACTGCCGTTCTTGTCGAGGGGCCGAGCGATGCGACCGAGCACCTCAAGCACCTCGTCC
>DASPXY010001767.1:0-3323 GCA_035637055.1 Gemmataceae bacterium
AATGCTCCTGCAACTCGTCAAGCGTCTCATTTCCTCGAAGCGGCCCAGCCACCGGCCATCTACCCGTCCTCGCTACCGTCCAAGGCTGGAGGTGTTGGAGGACCGGCGCGTCCCTGTCGTCACTTTCACGGTGGACACCCTTGGCGACCTGCCGGACGCGAACGTCGGCGACGGCGATGCTGAGGACGTCAACGGCGATACCTCTCTGCGTGCCGCGATCATGGAGGGGAACGCCACCAACGACTCGATCGTCATTAACTTCGACCCGGACCTCTACCCGAACAACATGCCCGTCACAATCACTCTGGGCTCGGCTCTTCCGGATCTTGCGAAGAACTTCACGATCACGGGGCCGGGGTCAGGTGTCCTCTGGATCCAGCGCGACACGAATGCGCAGTTTTCTTTTCGCCTCCTGACGATCACGAATGATACCTTGACGTGCTCGATCCAGGGGCTGACGCTGGCGGAGGGAGGAGGAAGCGACATCTTGTACGGTGGGGCGATCCTCAACGACGCGAGCCTGACCCTGGTGGACTGCGGGTTCTACGAAAATCAGGCCGCCTACGGCGGGGCTATCTTCAACGACGGCACGTTGCCCGCCTCAGCGTGCTGGTTCGTGGGGAACGTGGCCCAAGGGAACGACGCGAGGGTGGGAGACGGCGGCGCCATTAACAGTGTTGGAGGCACCGTCACTCTCACTCAGGGCTGCTCGTTTTCCTACAACACGGCAGCCCGGTTCGGGGGCGCAATCTATATTGGGGCAACCCTGGTGATGCGGGATAACACGCAGATTTCCTCGTATAATACCGCTCTTTGGGGCGGTGGCATCTACAATGTGGACGGCAACGTGACCATGAATGGCGGTTCCCTCGCGCAGAACCAGGCCAATCAGGCTCAGGGGGTCGATGACAGCGGGCGGGGAGGCGGCTATTACGGTGCAGACGGCAGCGCCTCCTTCACGGGCGTGAACTTCGACACGAACAGCGCCGACAACCGCGGCGGCGGGTTCTACGTCGCGGCCGGGAGTCTCACGATCGACACCTGCACCATCAGCGGCAATATGTGTTCGACCGGGCCGGGAGGCTACGTTCAACTCAACGTCACCTACAATCGTGTCAACTGCACTGTCTCGGACATCATTGTCATCGAGACGATGTAGCGGTTGCAGACCAAACGCGGTGGGCCAGGCGGCAACGTCTGGCCCACCTAGTGGTGCGTCACTCTTTGATTTGCGGGTTGCCGATTCAGTAACCTATTCCCTCGCTGGCGCTTCGGGTTTGTGTCACCCGCAAATCAAAGAGTGACGAACCACTAGGGCACAGGAGTGATCGGCGATGACACACGCATTGCTTTGTTGGGCCTTGCCGTTCCTGAGCCTTTTCGTGGCCCTGAGTCTCAGTTTGCCGTGTCCCTTACCCGCCTGCAGTGAGCAGGAAGGCGCCGAGCAAGCGGTGGAGGAGTTGATCCGCCACCTGGGGGACAAGCGGCCGGTGGTGCGCGAAGCGGCGACTCGCCGGTTGCTGGAACTGAAGGACGCCACCCCAGCCCTGCGGGCAGCGCTCAAGTCACCCGACCCGGAAATCGCTCGCCGCGCCGCCTGGATTCTGGAAGAGGTGGGGCGCCGCCCCGGCCGGCAAGCGCTGGCCCGGTTCACAGAGCATGTCAAAAATGGCGAGATCGATCAGGCCGTCGAATGCTTCGTCTGGCGGTCGCAGTGGGAGGACGACAAAGCCTGCTGGCAGGTGTTGACCGGGTTGGCCGCCGACTTGATCGAACGGGGCCGGAAGGAGTTCGGGGAGGTTGTCCCCCGTCCGAGTAACTGGCTTCCGGCGGGCGACCTGGAGCGTTATCTGAAGGCGGTTCGCCCCAGCTTCTTCGTCGGCTCTCGGGTGTGGCCCGCGAAGCTCAGGAAGCCGGACGGGGTGGGAATCGTCCTCCGCGGGAAGGACGTCGTTGTCGAAGGCGCTAGCGTCGATGCTGCTCTCATCGCCTGCGCTGGCGGCCTCCGCGCCCGCGAACTGAGCTTGAGTGTCATCTACGCCAGCGGCCCCGTCGAGTTGAGGATGCTCCATAATTCGGTCCTCATTTGTGACGGGGATCTAACAGTGACCAGCGTCGCGCACAGTCTCGTTATCGTGCGCGGCGATGTCCATTGCGTCAAATCCGGCGCGGTAAGCAGCAGTCTCGTCATCATGTCAGGGCGTTTCCACCTCGGCAAGTACGAAACCCTCGGCAAGACGGCGAAACTGCGGGAGGGGCAGACCAAGTTCCTCGACTTCGTCAAGTTCTTCGACCCGGTCCGTGAAGGCATCGAAGTGGAGGCGGCCAAGCGCGGCGTGCGCGTCAAGACGGTGGAGGCGAGCAAGCTGTTCGCCAAGTCCGGGCTTCAAGTGGGGGATGTGATTACCGCCGTGGACAAGCAGGCGACCGCCGACCCGGAGGCGTTCCGCCGCCAACTCCGCAGCGCCCTGGCACGCGAGGCTTTCACGCTCCAGGTAGCTCGCGGCGACGAGAGCCGGCAGATCCGCATCTCCACGGCCCGCGTCTCCCAGCCGCCCGCCGCCCCCCAAGGCGACTCGGCAAAGACTCCGCCCAAGTAGGACCAGTCAGCCTCTTGCTCCGACCGCCAAGCCAGGGATAATAGGACAACGGAAACGGTCTGACCAACGACACCTTGTCCTGGCGAGGCAGACTCATGCGGGGCGCAGCGGTTTCGGGGTTGGTGCTGGGCATCGTGGCGCTGGGCCTGACAGGCAGAACGGCCCCAGCGGGCGATGGCTCCCGGCCGCACTGGGCGTATGTCCGGCCGCTCCGTCCCGATCTCCCCAAGGTCAGCGACCCCACCTGGCCGCGCAACGCCATCGATGCCTTCATCCTCGCCGGTCTCGACAAGGAGGGCCTGCCCCCGTCGCCCGAAGCCGACCGCGCTCGCTTGCTACGGCGCGTCTCGCTTGACCTGATCGGTCTGCCGCCGACCGTCACGGAGGTGGACGCCTTTGTGAACGATCCGCGCCCGGACGCCTATGAGCGCGTTGTCGAGCGCCTACTGATGTCGCCGCACTATGGCGAGCGCTGGGCGCGTCACTGGCTCGACCTGGCGCGCTACGCGGACTCGAACGGTTTCCAGCGCGACGGCTTCCGCGATGTCTGGGCCTACCGCGACTGGGTCGTCGCCGCGTTCAACCGCGACCTGCCGTTCGATCGGTTCACCGTCGAGCAACTCGCCGGCGACCTCCTGTCGGGCGCCACCCTCGAACAGCGCATCGCCACTGGCTTCCATCGCTCCACCACGGTCAACGTCGAGGGCGGCGTCGATCTCGAAG
>DASPXY010001768.1:0-7019 GCA_035637055.1 Gemmataceae bacterium
AGCTGTCGCGCAAGAGCATGGCATTGTTGGCGAAGGAGGTGCTGCCGTATACGCGCGGAGCAGCTCTCGGGCAATCCGCTCCCCGCTGATCGTCCAATCCGTCCGCCACCGTAGCGACAAGCGGGCCACTTGTCGCTACGCTCAGATCTTCTGTTCAACCCTCCGCGTCCGGGATGGTCAGCACTTGACCGGGATAGATCTTGTCCGGGTTGGGGCCGATGACATCCCGGTTGGCGTCGTAGATCTTGCGCCACTGGTTGGCGTCGCCATAGAAGTGCTGGGCGATCTTCGAGAGGTAATCGCCGGGCACCACGGTGTAACTCGTGTCACTGGTTTCCGGCGGGGGCGTCGCGGCATGACCGGGGCCGCCATCGGGCTTGTCGAGAGGCTGACCGCTGACGACATGAACGTAGTGCCCCCACGAGTCCGCCTCGTTGGGGCCGAAGCCGCCGCCGAACGGCTGACCGTCGTAGAAGGGGTAGTAGGCCTCGCCGCCAGGCGTGCCGATGCCGACGAGGTGCGCGGCCTCGTGGATCATCGTGCGGATGCGCTGTTCCTCGCCGGCGTTGAAGAACCGGGGACAGATGTGGATCGGCGAACGGTTGCCGACGACGTACGCCTCGAAGTCGCAAAGGGGATCGCTGGCGGGCGACAGTTCGATGGGCAGGTTCAGGTCCATGAGGCGATTGCGCATCTTGCGCAGGACGTCGGCAACGACATCCATGTCGGGGTCTTCTTCGTTAAAGATGCGGATGGCGGTCTGCTGGGCGAAGATCTTGCCCGCTTCCTGCGGGCTGACGGCGGTGGCGATCATAATCGCACTCGTGATGGACGCCGGCAGGGGCAGCAAAGAGCCTGTGCCGGTGGTGACCATGACGGCGGTCAGAACGCGGCCGGCACCTTGGGTGCGGGCACGGTTGATCATGTCGGTTTGCGGATCGGCCATGTCGGAACCTCCTGGAAGTGTCGGCCGGCTCCTGCCCGGCCTTAGTGGAACGGATTTGGAAAGGAGAACGAAGCGACTCACACGGTCCAATCTTCCGTGACCAACCCAGGGACCAAGGCGAAGTCACGGACGTTCCGGGTCAGCAGGACCATGTTGCGGGACAGCGCGATGGCGGCAATCCGCAGATCCATCGTCGCGATACGGATCCGTTGAGCGATGAGACCGTCGAACACCGCACCGGCTGCCGCGTCGAATGGCAGCACGACGGCCACCGCAAAGGCCTGGAGGATCTCTTCCAGCAAAGCATAGCCGCGAGCAACGTCGCTGGTACTCCGGGCACGGTTGATGTACGTGTGGGCGCCGACCACCTGCTCGTGGAAGCTCACAAGGGAGAATGCCAAATCCGCAGGAGATTGCTTGGCGATACGTCCGGACAGTGCAGCGAACTCCGGACCGGCACGGCGTTGAAGGATGCTGATGTGGTCCGTGTCGAGCAGGTACTTCACGGTCGCACTCCGGTTTCGTCAGGCGGACGGTCCGCCTCGCGAAACGCTCGTCCGTACTCCAAGACCTCGGCAAAGGCCCGATCATCAGTCACCGAGCCAATGACTTTTTCCAGCCAGTTCGGGGCCTGGGAGCCAACTGCCTGTTGGCGTTGCAGTTCGGCAACCGCCTGCTCCAAAGCGGTCAATCGTTGCTCGACCGTCTGTTCGTTTGGCATGATTGAGTTCCCCGCGTGACGGATTTGCTCTCCGCGGCTCTAGCACAGTTCCTGGATCGGCGTCCCGCTCGGTAGCACGGGATGCGGCCGGCCGGCGCCGTCGGTGTACTGCCGCGTCACGTCAACCCCCAGGTGCCGGTACATCGTCGCCAGCACGTCCTGCGGCGTCTTGGCGTTGACCCGTGGGAACGCGCCCTTCGAGTCCGACTCGCCGACTACCCGGCCGCCCTGCACCGGCCCACCGGCAAGCGCCGCGCTGAACACGTTCGGATAATGGTCGCGGCCCGCCTGAGCGTTGACGCGCGGCGTCCGGCCGAACTCGCCCCACGCGATCACCATCGTCGAGGACAGCAGCCCGCGCTGGTCGAGATCCTCGATCAGCGCCGAGTAGGCACGATCGAAGCGCGGCAGGAAACCGCGCCGCAGCGAGTCGAAGCCGAGCACGTGGGTATCCCACCAGCGCAGATCGACCGTCACCAGCCGCACGCCCGCCTCGACCAACCGCCGCGCCAGCAAGATACGCTGGCTCCACGCCGGCGCCCCGCAGCGGTCGGCCGCCCCCGGGTTGAACGGCGGCAGGAAGCCGTAACGCTCGCGCAGCGCCTGCGGTTCGCGGTCCAGGTCGAAAGCGTCTCGGGCCGCTGAGGATGTCAAAATATCCCACGCCTGCTGATGGTAGCGGTCGAGCGCTTGCATCTGGCCGCCGGCGTCCACATCGCGGCGCAGGTTGTCAAAACTCCGCAGCAGCTCGCGCCGTTCGCCGACGCGCTCGACGGTGACGGCCTGCGGCAACTCAAAATTCGGCATCCGGAACGGCCCGGGGTTCGCGGGATCAACCTGCGTTTGGAACGGCCGGTGCGCCATGCCAAGGTACGCCGAGTCCGCCCCTGGCACCATGCGGGGGATCATCACGTAAGCCGGTAGTTGCGGAGTCAGATGACCCAGCTGACGCGAGACGATCGAGCCGCAGCTCGGCATCACGTTCTCGTCCGGGTTGCGCCCCGACGGATAGCCGGTGAAGCAAATCTGATCGCCCGAGGAGTGGCCGGCGTCGCCGTGGTGCAGGCTGCGGACGATCGACCACTTGGGCATGATGCGGCCGCACAGCGGCAGCATGTCGGACAGGAGAATGCCGGGGACGTTGGTTGGCTGCACCCCGAATTCGCCGCGATACTCCACCGGCGCCGCCGGCTTGGGATCCCACATGTCGATGTGGCTGGGACCGCCGCGCATCCACAAAATGATGACCGACGGCCGCCGCGACGAGGTCGTGGTGCTGGTAGCGCGGGCCTCGGCGCGCAGCAGATCCGCCAGGCTCAACCCGGCCGTGCCAAGCATGCCCGCCTTGAGGAACGTGCGCCGCGTCAGGCGCAGGCTTTGCCGAAACTCGTCACAACCGACCCGGATTTCTCCCGAATTCCCCATCCCGTTTCTCCTCCAAACGACTGACGGCACACGTTCGTCGTTGCCCCCCTTTGGCGGACGGCGAACGGTCACCCACGAATGTCTCAATTCTACCGGGACGGTGCGCGATAGGCCAACGAGATTCCAGCGTCAGCGGCGTGAGGGGAAGATGTCCCTCAGGATCATCACCAGGACCACCAGGAACAGCAGCGCGAACAGGAAGCCGGCCACGCCCAGGAACCACGAGCCGGCCGGATTATCGTACGTCCGCACCTCGCGTAACTCGCGGGCCAGTTCCAGTTCGATCTCCTGGCGCAGCGCCGGCGAGGCGTCGCGCCAGTGCAGCGTCACGTTGGCCAGCATGGGGAGCATTTGCACGTCCACCACCGCCTCGCCGGAGGGTGGCACACTTCGCACGGTGGGCGCCGGAGCCGCGACAGTCACCTCGGGGTCGGCGGTGACGGCGTTCTGCAGGGGCTCCAACACGACGTCAAGCGAACGGGCGGGAGCGATCAGGATGCGAGCGCCGCGGCGCGTCCCCGTCAGTTTCAGCCGCGCCAGGGCCTGCTCCAGGGCCCGCTCGAACTCCGCCGGCGCGATGTTGTAGATGACGGTCTTGTTCCGGCGGGACCACACCAGCAGAGCGGCGCCGCCAAGGATCAGCGCCCACCAAACTCCCCAGGCAACCCACCACCACATCACCACGTCCTGGGCCGCGTCCGGCGATGGGCCTTTCTCTCCGAGCAGCTGGTCGTCGAGCAGTTTCTGGAAGGTCGCGAAGACCAGGTGGGGGAGCACGAACAGGAGCAAACCGGAAGCCGCGAACAGCAGGCCGAGAAAGTCCCAACTGCCGTGGACAAGGGCCGGCTGTTCGCGGCGATTGAGGGTGGCCAGGGCGACGCAGTAGATTGCGATCGGAAGCAGGACGACCAGGAACGGGAACAACTGCTGCAGGAAAAACAACGACAGGTCCTCGAAGAGTCGGCGCGCCAGTGTCGCCGGGCCATTGGCAGCCCCTGGACGGGTATTCTAAGAGCCACTAACTTTTTGGCGAGCGGGGGGCGTAAGCCCCCTGATGGCTGCGTAGCATCAGGGGGCTTACGCCCCCCGCTCGCCAAATCAGTTAGTGCCACTAAATAGCTCCACGGGGAAGGGAAAGTAGTCCGCTCGCGGAGCGAGCGGACTACTCTCCGGAAAAAATCGTAACCATTCCGCCGCCCGGATGCTGTAATAGGGTAGTTATCGCCACGGGGATCCCGGCACATGAGCAACGGCCAACTCGCCACCGTCGTGCGGCACATTCACAAACTCGCCCACGCACCGACCGCCGACAACCTCGGCGACGGACAGTTGCTGGAGCTTTTCAGCAACACCCAGGAGGAGGATGCGTTCGCGACGCTTGTCCGTCGCCACGGGCCAATGGTGCTCGGCGTCTGCCGCCGCGTCCTGCGCGATGGCCACGCCGCCGAGGATGCCTTTCAGGCGACATTCCTTGTCCTGCTGCGCCGCGCGCGTTCGCTCGACCGGCACGGCTCGGTCGCTGGCTGGCTGTACACTGTCGCCTATCGCGTCGCCCTTCGTGCCCGCGCCGACATCGCCCGCCGCCGGCAACGCGAAATGGCCGCCCCCGAACCGTCGGCGACCGTCGACCCCGCGGCGACCGACTGGGCCGATCTGCAACCCGTGATCGACGAAGAACTGGCCCGGTTGCCCGACCATTACCGCGCGCCTGTCCTGTTGTGTTACCTCGAAGGCAAGACCAACGCCGAGGCTGCCCGGTTGCTCGGCTGGCCGGTCGGCACCGTCAAGGGCCGGCTGGCGCGGGCGCGGGAGATGCTCCGCTATCGCCTGGGCCGGCGCGGCGTCACGCTCTCCGCCGCGCTGTTGGCGAGTCAGTTGGGCGATTTCGCCCGGGCCGCCGTTCCCGGCACTCTGCTTCATGCGACCACAGCGGCCGCCGTGGTGCCTGCGGCAGCGCCCGCCACCGTGGTCGCCCTTGTGGAAGGAGCATTGCAAACCATGTTCGTCGCCAAACTGAAGATCGTCGGCGCCTTGCTGCTGACGCTGGGCCTGCTGATGCTGGGTTTCGGCGCGTCCACCCCGCCGGCCGAGGCGCAGCGGCAAGTGCAGTTCACTCTCAAGCCGGCGGTGCAGCCCGTCGAGGTTGGGGGCAAGGCCAGGCCGGCTCCCGAGCAGCCGGCCGACGCGCCCTCGAAGGACTTGACGGTCGCGGGGCGGATCCTCGGTGCGGACGGCAAGGGCCTCGCCGGCGCCCGTGTGGCGGTTGTCGGGTGGGCGAGCGGCACCGGCGCGGCGCCCCCGAAAGTGCTGGGCGAGGTAACAACCGCCACCGACGGCAAGTTCCGTCTGACGGTGCAGCGCCCCGATCCGGTGACGCCGTACGCCTATGCAATCCTCGCAACTGCCGCGGGCCATGGTATGGGCTGGCAAGCGCCGCTGCCGCAGACCGGCATCGACCTGCAGCTCCAGCCGGAACAGGTCATCAAGGGCCGGCTGATCGATCTGCAGGGCCAGCCCGCCGCCGGCATCAAGGTCCACATCACTCGTCTGGGGACAAAAGCCCTCGCGAATGCCGGTGATTACGTTCTCGTCAGCAATGCGGACAACGATGACGATGAATTTGACGTGGAGCCCGCGCGACCGCGGGAGCGGGATCGCTTCTATCCCCCCGCAACCGCACTCGTCACGGACCGGAGCGGGAGCATGAAGGGTACGGGGGAGAAGCCCGCGCGGATCGTGTTTCGGCAAGCGCCCGAGCATCTGCCTGGCTGGCCGGCGACCGTGATCACCGACGCGCAGGGGCGTTTCACCATCCGCGGCGTCGGCCGTGGGCAGGGCGTTGGCGTGCAGGTGCGCGACGAGCGTTACGCTCTGCAAGTGCTCGACCTGCCAGCGCAGGACAAGAAGACCGAGGAGATCACGCACGCCCTGGCCCCGGTGCGTTTGCTGGAGGGAGTCATCACGGACGCCGACACCGGCAAGCCGATTCCGTACGCTCGCCTCAAGGTGATTCCGCCGTCTTCCAGCGGGGGAACCTTTACCGTGACCTTCGACATTGATGGGAGCAACCGGAGCGCTGACCTCAAGGGACGGCGCGGCCTGGGCTACGACGCGACCGCGTTTGCCCTGATCGCCCTGGGCGACATGGTGGGCGTTCGCGGAGACGAATTGCCCGTGTTGGAGACACGAGCCGACGCGAACGGTCGCTATCGCTTCAGTCTATTCCAGGCCGGCAATTACACGCTGCGGATCGCTGCCGCCAGGGGCGAGCCGTACCTGCAACGCCGGGCTGCTGTCAAGTGGCCTGGGGAGGCGGTCGTCCGCAAGCAGTTCGATCTGACCTTGCAGCGCGGCGTGATGGTCAAGGGCAAGGTGACCGAGGCCGACGGCGGCAAGGCGATCGCGGAGGCGCGCGTGGACTTCTGGTCGAAGGGCCTGAAACTCCCCGCGGGCGTGCGCTACCCGCGCCCGGGGCTGACGCGTGCCGACGGAACTTTCGAGGTGATGCTGCCGCCCGGCAACTGGCATCTCCTCGTGAACGGGTCGCAGCCGCTCTACCTTCCGGCGCAAATCGCCGCCGACTCGGTGACCGACGACAAGACGCACCTCGACGCCATCCTGGAGTCGCTGGGCGGGAAGGGGCCGCCCACTCTCTACCCCGATGCCCACGCGGCGCTTGACCTCAAGGCAGGTGGCGCAACTCAGGACGTGAGCGTTCCGCTGCGGCGTGCTCCGCTGCTGCGCGGCCGCGTGGTCGGTCCGGACGGCAAGGATCTGACCAAGGTTCTGCTGGTGCGCCGGCCGGTGGTGCCGTTCGAGACGACTGCCTTCGATGATGCCCTGGCTCACAGGATTCTCGACCGGGGCGGGCAGGCGGAGTTAGTCTTGCGGGCGCTCACGCGCCAGGACCGCCCCGTGCCGGAACGG
>DASPXY010001769.1:0-16228 GCA_035637055.1 Gemmataceae bacterium
CGTGTCGTTGAACAGCAGGTTGAGCGCGAAGGAAGCGCCGACGCCGACGCTGTCCGCCACAGCGCCGGCGCCGTCGGGCGCGGCGGTGGCGGTGTTGTCGGTGGTCGAATGCGCGCGCACCTTGACGGCGCCGATGCCGGAGCCAGCATCGTTGCCGTCGGCCAGTGTGATGTCGCTGTCGATCTGGGCCAGGGTCGTGACTTCAGCGCGGTTGATGGCGACGGAGCCGGCCACGCCGACGTCCTTAGCGCCGGCACCCGACTTGGCGTCGGCGAAGATACTGTGCGTGACTTCCGTCAGCGTGTCGTCGATGCCGACAGCATCGGAAGTCAGGGCAATGGCAGTGCCGGCAAAGGCGTCGTCGCGCGTCATGGCGAGCTGGGCGTGCGTCTCGTCGAGCTTGATGATGAAGTAGGTCTGTCCATCGGTCAGGCCGCTGATCGCGGCTCCGGGGCCCTTGTGGTACACGACTGCATCGCCGGTCCGGAGGCCCGGGGCGTTGAACTGGATCACCCGCAAATTGTTCGGATCGGGATCGAACTTGACCGCTCCGAAAAGGGTGTTTTCCTGTTCGCCAATCAGGGGCACGTCCACGAACTTGTTGAATTGATGGTTGTCGCCGGTGCCGTTGCTGGTCAGGTCTACGAGGCCGCCGGTGGCGATGTCGCCCCCTGCCTTGGCATGGGCTTCGCTGTCGTACAGCTGGATCTTGCCGCCGCCGGCGTCGCGGACGAAGTATTCGGTGTCATCCGTAAGCCCGCCGACTGCCAGGGTTCCGCCGCCGCTGTCCTTGTGATATTTCACCTTCTGCCCGGTCGTCAGGCCGTGCTCGGTGCCGAGGAAGATCGTGTCGTTCGCGGTATCGACGATGGGAATGGTGGTCGTCTGAATGCCGATCACACGGTCGGCCATGAGCGCTTCGACGACGACACCATCGGCGTTTCTCTGGCGATTTTTTCGATCCGCTGCATCACCTTTTCGGTCCGCTCCACCGAGGAAGCGTCGGGCAGCTGCACGTTGACGAGCAGATAGCCCTTGTCCTGCTGCGGAATGAAGCCAGTCGGGGTGATGGTGAAGATATGGTACGTCAGGTAGAGCAGACCGCCGTAGAGCACCAGCACCACGACGCTGACGCGCAACAGCTGCCCGACCGTGCGCGTGTAGCCTTCGGCGGTCGCGTCGAAGCCGCGGTTGAACCAACGGAACCCGACCGCCAGACCGTGATTGATCCACCGACTGGTGAGCAACCCCGCGACGTAAAACCACGGAAACACCAGGAACAGCCGCAGCGCCCACAGGGCCGCCCATTCCGGCAACTGCTGCTCCAGGTACAGGCGCAGCGGGTCGAGCCAGGGCATCAGGTACGGGGTGAGCAGCAAGGCGCCGGCCAGGCCGACGAGCAACGCGATCACGTGGCGCGGGAGGACTTCTTCGGCGTGCTTGCCCTTCTGGCGTGGCTTGAGCAGGATGGCGCACAGGGCGGGGCTGAGGGTCAGCGAGTTGAAGGCCGAGATGACCGTCGAGACGGCGATGGTCAGCGCGAACTGGCGGAAAAACTGCCCGGTGATGCCGGCGATGAACGCACACGGTATGAACACCGCACTCAGCACCAGGCCGACTGCGACCACCGGCCCGGACACCTGCGACATTGCCTTGACGGTCGCGGCGCGCGGCGACAGGCCGTTTTCAATGTGGTGCTCGACCGCCTCGACCACGACGATCGCATCATCGACGACAATGCCGATCGCCAATACCAGGCCGAACAGCGTCAGGTTATTCAGGCTGAAGTTGAAGGCGGCCATGACCGCGAACGTGCCGATGATGGCGACCGGCACCGCCACCAACGGAATGACCGCCGACCGCCAGTTTTGCAGGAATAGCAGCACCACGCACGCGACGAGGATGACCGCGTCGAGCAGCGTGTAGATGACCTCCCAAATCGACTCGGTGATGAATGGGGTCGTGTCGTAGACGATGGCGTAATCGAGGCCCTTGGGGAAGCGCGTTTTCAACTCTTCCATGCGCGTGCGCACGGCCTTCGCGGTCTTGAGGGCGTTCGAGCCAGGGAGTTGATAGATCGACAGCGCCACCGACGGCTGCGTGTCGAGGGTGCAGGTCTGATCGTAGGCGAGCGCCCCCAGTTCGGTGCGGGCGACGTCGCGCATGCGGATCAGGCGGCCGTCGGCGTCGGCTTTGAGGATCATGTCCTCGAACTGCTTCGACTCGGCGAGGCGGCCGAGGGTGGTCATCGTGTACTGGAAGATCTGCCCCCTTGGCACGGGCGGCTGGCCGATCTGCCCCGCCGCCACCTGGGCGTTCTGCTGCGTGACGGCGCTGACGATATCGGTCGCGGTCAGGTTGCGCGTGGACATCTTACTCGGGTCGAGCCACAGCCGCATGCTGTAATCGCGCTGACCGAGATAGGTAATGTCGCCGATGCCCTCCAGGCGGGCCAACTCGTCGCGCAGCTGGATGGTGGCGTAGTTGCTCAGGAAGAGACTGTCCTTGCTCCGGTCGGGCGAGAACAGGTTGACGATCATCAGGACGCTGGGCGACTTCTTCTTGACGAGGACGCCCTTGCGCTTGACGAGGTCGGGCAGGATCGGCTGGGCCAGGGTGACGCGATTCTGGACGAGCACCTGCGCGATGTTCAGGTCGGTGCCGACCTTGAAGGTGACGGTGAGGGTGTAGCCGCCGTCGTTGGTACACTGCGAGTACATGTACATCATGTTCTCGACGCCGTTGACCTGCTGCTCAATGGGGGCCGCGACGGTGTCGGCAACCACCTGGGCATTGGCGCCGGGATAGGACGCCGACACCTCGACGGTCGGCGGCGTGATGTCGGGGTACTGCGTGATGGGGAGCGTAAAGACGGCGATGCCGCCGGCCATCGTGATGACGATGGAGAGCACCGAGGCGAAGATTGGCCGGTTGATGAAGAAGTTCGAGAACACGGCAATTCCTCACTCGTCCTCAAAACCCCTCCCCCCAACCCCCTCCCCTGCAAGGAGAGGGGGAGCAAGACAGAGCCTTGTTCTTCTCCCCCTCTCCGTTGCGGGGAGGGGGTTGGGGGGAGGGGTTTTCTCTCCGGACTACCTCCGCTGAATGCGCTCATCACCAGGCGCCGCCGGGCGCACGGGTGGGGCTGGCGCGCCGTTCCCGTTGCTCTCGGGGACACGCACTGCACGCCAGACCATCAGCGCCACCAGCGCCGCCAGGGCGCAACCGACCACGATCACCACCCCGAGCGACACGACCCCCATCCGCCAGAACACCGCCAGCACCACGACCTCCAGGGCACAACCGCCAATCACAAACACCCACAGCAACACTTTGCTGGCGCGGCGCATCAACGGCGTCGCGAACGTCGGCGTTTCGCTCACCCAGTTGATGACGTAGAAGAACACGGGCGTCAGGAAGATGCCGAACAGCGTCACCCCCAGCATCCCGCTGAACACTGCCACGCCCAGCGCCCAGCGCATCTCCGCCCCTGCGCCCGTGCCCAGAATCAGCGGCACGACGCCGAGGATGAACGCGAACGACGTCATCAGGATCGGCCGCAGCCGCAACTGGCTCGCCTCGATCGTCGCCTCCTCGCGCGACATGCCCGCTTCGCGCTTCACCTTCGCAAACTCGACAATGAGGATCGCGTTCTTGCTCGCCAGGCCGACAAGGACGACGAAACCGATCTGCGTGAAAATGTTGATGTCCGATTGCCCGAGGGTCACGCCGATGATCGAGCCGAGCAAGCACATCGGCACGACGAGAATCACCGCCAGCGGCAGCGACCAGCTCTCGTACTGCGCCGCCAGCACCAGGAAGACGCCGAAGACCGACAGGGCGAAGATCAGCATCGCCGTGTTGCCGGCCTCGACCTGGATGTAGGTGATCTCGGTCCACTCGTAGGACATGCCCGGCGGCAGTTCTTCGGCGGCGAGTTGCTTCAGCGCCGCGATCGCCTGGCCGCTGCTGTAACCCGGCGAGGTGTCGCCGGTCACCGCCGCCGCGCGGTACATGTTGTAGCGCGTCAGCAGCAGCGGGCCGTTGATCTCGCGCACCGAGGCGACCGTCCCCAGCGGCACCATGCCCCCCTGGCTGTTGCGCACTTTGAGCCGGCGCACGTCCTCGATCTCGTTGCGGAACTGCCCCTCCGCCTGGAGGACCACCTGCCAGGTGCGGCCGAAACGGTTGAAGTCATTGACGTACAGCGAGCCGAGATAAATCTGCAGCGTATCGAAAATGTCCTTTAACTGGACGCCGAGACGAGACGCCTGCTCGCGGTTCACGTCCACGAACAGCTGCGGCGAATCGTTGCGGTAGACCGTGTACAGCCCCTGCAGAATGCCGAGCCGTTCCGCCTTGGCGGAGTCCTCGTCGTGTTTCTTCGCCTGCCGGGCGACGCGGTACTCGTTCGCCTTGCGAATCAGGTTCTCCGTCTGCTTCTGCAACTCGTCGAGTCCCAGGTCGCCGCGATCCTCGACCATGAACTTGAAGCCGCCGGTCGTCCCCAGACCGGACACCGCCGGTGGACCGAAGATGATCACGATCGCCTCGGGAATCTCCTGCGCGATCCGCTTGCGCATGTGGTTGGCGACGTCGTCGCTATGCAGTCCGCGCGCCAGCAGCTTATTGCGGTCCTCCGGACTCAGTCTGCGTAAGCGCTCTTTCGTGGCCGGGGTGTGCTGGTCCGGGCGGCGCCGGCTGGCGAAGTCTTCCAGCGGGATGAACAGGTTGCCGAAGTTCGAGCCATACGCTCCGATGACGAACGACTGCCCGGCGACCGCGATGGCGTAGTCCACCCCCGGCGTCTCCTGGGCGATTCGGGCGACGTGCTGGACGACCTCCAACGATCGCTCAAGCGAGGCGAGGTCCGGCAGCTGAACGCTGATGCGCAGGTCGCCCTTGTCCTGGGCTGGGATGTACCCCGTCGGCCGTTGGAAGAACCCCCACCCGGTCAGGCCAAGCAAAGCGACATAGAGGATCAACACAATCGCCGTTCCGCGCAGCGCCAGCCGCACCAGCCGCGTGTAGCCGTTGGTCCCTGCCCGAAAGGCGATGTTGAATAGCTTGAAGAACCAGCCGAGGACGACGTCGAGTACCCGCGCGAACGCATCCTTCTTTGCCCCTCTTGATTGTAGTAGGATCGCGGCCAGGGCGGGGCTGAGCGTCAGCGAGTTGAACGCGCTGATGATCGTCGAGACAGCGATCGTCAGCGCGAACTGCTTGAAGAACTGCCCGACGATGCCGCTGATGAAGGCGCACGGCACGAACACCGCCGACAGCACCAGCGCCACGGCGATGACCGGTCCGGATACCTCCTCCATCGCCCGGATCGCGGCTGCGCGCGGCTGCATCCCCTGCTCGATGTGATGCTCGACCGCCTCGACGACGACAATCGCATCATCGACGACAATACCGATCGCCAGTACCAGACCGAACAACGTCAGGTTATTCAGGCTGAAGCCGATAACGGCCATGATCGCGAACGTGCCGATAATCGCCACCGGCACCGCCACCAGCGGAATGATCGTCGAGCGCCAATTCTGCAAGAAGATCAGCACCACCAGGGCGACGAGGATAATGGCGTCGCGCAAGGTTGCGAAAACCTCATGGACGGACTCGCGGATGAACGGCGTGGTGTCGTAGGCGGCCTTGTAATCGATGCCGGTGGGAAAGCTCTTTTTCAGCTCTTCCATCTTGACAATAACACGATCGCGCGTATCGAGGGCGTTCGCGTCCGGCAGGGCGAAGATGGCGATACTGACAGTCGGCTTGCCCTTGAGCCGTGCGGCCAGCGATGCCGCCCCGTCGCGGTTCGGATCCTGCTCGTCGTCGCCGTAGAGGCGCGAGACGATGTCCTCAGTCTTGGCGCCAAGGACGACGCGGCCGACGTCGCTCAGCCGCACCTGCCGGCCGTCGGACGTCGCCTTGATGATGATGTCGGCGAACTGGCTCGCTTCGCTCAGGCGGCCGAGGGTGGCGAGCGTGAATTGAAACTCCTGGCCGCCGGGAATAGGTGGCGAGCCGAGCTGCCCGCAGGCCACTTGCTGGTTCTGCTCGCGGACCGCGCGGGCGACGTCGCCGGCGGTGATATCATAAGAGGCCAATTTTTCCGGATCGACCCAGATCCGCATGCTGTAGTCCTGCTGGCCGAACAGGAACACGTCGCCGACTCCCTCGACGCGGGCCAGCTCATCCTTGAGCTGGATGGTGGCGAAGTTGCTCAGGAAGAGGTTGTCGCGGCTGCCGTCCTTCGAGTAGAGACTGACGATCAGGAGAATGTCGGGCGAGCGTTTCCGCGTGGTGACGCCGGTTTGCCGGACGACGTCGGGCAGGTTCGGCAGTGCGAGGTTGACGCGATTCTGCACGAGCACCTGGGCGAAGTTGAGATCGACGCCCGGCTTGAAGGTGACGCTGAGACTGTAACTGCCGTCGTTGGTGCTCTGCGACGACAGGTACATCATGTTTTCGACGCCGTTGACCTGCTGCTCGATGGGCGCCGCGACGGTCTCGGCGACCACCTGGGCGCTGGCGCCGGGGTAGTTGCACATGACGGAGATGGTCGGCGGCGTGATCGCGGGATACTGGGCGAGCGGCAGCATGAAGAGGGAAATAGCGCCGGCGAGGGTGATGACGATCGACAGCACCGAGGCGAAGATGGGGCGGTCGATAAAGAAACGCGAAAACACAACCCCCCTCCGGGAAATCCGAAACTCGAAATCCGAAATCCGAAACAAATCCGAAATCCGAACCAGCAAACGAAAACCGTCACGGTGTCCGTTTCGGATTTGCTTTTTCGGATTTCGGATTTGTTTCGGATTTCGGATTTCGAGTTTCGGATTTCGGCTGCGCCGCCGTTCGGTCCCTTTGGGTTGGCACCAGTTTCGGCGTCACCTCCGCCCCCGGGCGCACGCGCTGCAGTCCACTCACGATCACCTTTTCGCCAGGTTCGAGCCCGCTGGTGATCACGCGCAGCCCGCGCTCCATCGTGCCGATCTCGACCGGACGCTCCTCAACGATGTGCTTCGTTTGTTTCGTTTCCGGATCGGTAATATCCTTGACAAGGTAGAGGAACTTCTGCCCCTGCGTGGTGCCGAGGGCGCGCTCGGCGATCAGGATCGACTTGTGCGGTCCGCCAATCGGCAGACGAATGCGCACGAACAGACCTGGCGAAAATAAGCGGTCCGGATTGTCGAAAAGGCCACGCACGCGCTTCGTCCCGGTGGAAGGATCGACACGGTTGTCGGCGAAGACGATGTAGCCCTTGTGCGGAAAGCCCTTGTACGGCGCGCCCGGAATTACCTTGCTCTCCTCGTCCGCCAGTCCCATCCACACCGGCACCTTCGCCTCGCGATACGACTTGACCTTCCCTTCCTTGAGGAGGCGCGTGAACGCCAGCAGAGTACGTTCATCGATATCGAAGGTCGCATAGATCGGGTCCAGGGTGACGATGTTGGTCAGCAAGGTGTCATCGGCCTTGACCAGGTTGCCGGGGTCGATCTTGCGCAGGCTGATGCGGCCGTCAATGGGGGCAGTCACCTTGGTGAAGTCGTAATTGAGCTTCTCGACGTCGCGATTGGCCTTGTTGACCAGAACGGTGGCGGCGGCCTCGTCGCGGTCGCCGCGAACCTTGTCGTAATCCTCGGGGCTCATGGCCTTGCTACGCACCAACGCCTCGGCGCGTGCGAAGTCCGCCTCCAGGCGCCGCAGGTGCGCCTCCGCCAGCGCGACGTTGGACTCCGCCCGGTCGAGCGCCGCCTTGTAGACGCGCGGGTCGATCTCGAAGAGGACCGCGCCTTTCTTCACCTCGGCGCCGTCCTCGAAATTGACCTTGTCGAGATAGCCGGTGACGCGGGCACGGACATCGACACTCTTGATGGCCTCGGTGCGCCCGCTGAAGTCCTCGTACGGGGTGACCTCGGCGGTCTCCGGCAAGTTGATTTGCACTTCCGGCGCTTTCGCCTTCTTCTCCTGTGATGGTGCGCCGCCGCAACCGCTCAGGCCGCACGCCAGCAACACCAAGGGCAGCCAGACGCATCGCGACATGATGGACTTCACCTCTTGTGATCGTTTCGGGCGGCTCGCCCAGCGGAGTACCGCACGGCTCCCCGCCCTCTGCGCACCTGGGCGAGTGGGGGTCTTTCTCGCAGATTTCGTGCCGGAACCACCCGGCCGTTAAACTGACTGACCAGTCAGTTCGATTATTGTAGAGCGAGGAGACAAGGGCACAAGAGCGCTTGTTCGGGTTCCCCGAAAAAACTACCCAGAGGCACGAATGCAGGGACAAACAACGTCTTGTTCGTAGTCCCGCCTTTAGGCGGCATCGCGTGTTCCGCCTAATGAGTGGGATAACCAAGAGCGGTAGTCAGAGCCCGAGCGCCAGCGAGGGACGGAGCAGAGTGCTCCGTGGGAGTCTGCTACCCCCCTCGCTGGCGCTCGGGCTCTGACCCGTGGCGCTTACCGCTCTTGCTTGTCTACACTCATTAGGCGGGACTACGAACAACAGGTCCGTTGCTCTTGCACGAACAAGATGGCGAGGCGGGAGTCAGCGACCGGAGCAAGGTCCTCCGGTCGCTGACGCTCTCGCCTCGCCAACAAGTTACAGGCTCTTACTCGTGGGACTTGCGGCTCAACGCTGCCTGAGCGCTCGTCGTCACCAGCGCTCCCGGCGCCCCGTCCGCCAGTGTTTGCAGCACTCGTCGCGCTTCCGGCGTGCCGAGGCGTTCCAGCAGTTCCACGGCCCGATGGAGGCGCAAGTGATCGCCACGCAGGATCCCGTCAGTCAGTTTGGTGCGCAATTCTTCCAGACGCCGCTTGGTTTCCGGCGACGGGTTGGCGGCCAGCTTTGTCAAGGTCAGGCACAATCTGCTCGCCGACCTTGAGCAACTCGCCGGTCGCTCGGTCCCGCACCTTGAACTGGTTGTCATCCAGTTGCGCAAGCAAGTCCCCGAGGCGTTTCCGGTCGAGCGGCGCGGCCGGCTTGAGTTGTGCCTGGAGGAAAGCGCCGGTCTCCTTGGGGGCGGCCAGGAAGTCGCCCATTGCCGCAAATGCCTTGGTCGCGTCGTTCTCGGCCAGCACTTGCCACCACGCCTCCAGGTCACCCGGCCGCGGTGCCTTGGCCGCTGCCCCGGGGCGCTTGATCTTGCTGAGATCCCAAAGCAACGCGGTGGTATCGGCGCTTGCCGAGGCCAGCCGGCTGCCATCGGGGGCGAACGCGACGGCGTTCACCGCTCCCGTGTGGCCCTGGAAGACGGCCAGGCTCTGGCCGGTCAGCACGTCCACCACGGGGACCGTGCCATCGGGGTGCGCGAACGCCAGCAACTGCCCGTCCGGCGAGAGGGCGAAACCGACGATTGACTTTGTCGGGGCCGGGGGTTCGATGCCCAGGAGGACCGCAATGTTATCTCGCGTATCGTCCTCGACGGTCGCGGGCAACTTGCTGCCATAGGTGCGGCGCGGCTGCCCGGTGGCCAGCTCATAGAGCGTCACCGTGCCGTCGCGCTGGCGCAGCGCGAGGCAGCGCCCATCCGGCGAGAACGTGCCTTGCAACGCCAGGCCGCCTTCCGGACGGAGCGAGCCGATCTTGTTGCCGGTCACGGTGTCGAGCAGGACAATCGCAGTTCCCGCCGTGGCCTGGAAAGCGAGCACCTTGCCATCGGGCGAGAAGAGCATCCTGTGCGTGTTGGCGTCGAGGAAGCCCCCGCCTGGTCCCCCCCCGCCAAAGCCGCCGCCCCCGAGTGGTGCTTTTTTCTTGCCTTTGCCGACCGGGGCCACTGGAAGGGCATCGCCCGGACTGACCTGGAGCGTGCGCAGCAGTTTCCCGCTGGGCACCTCGTAACAGGCGATCCGCTCCTTGCCGTTGTCGTTGTCCTGGCTAACGGCCAGCAGTTTGCTATCAGGCGAGAAGACGATGGGCCGGCGATGCATCGGGGTCACTTCGACATCCAGCGCGATCTCGGCGAGTTCCTTCCCGGTGGCGGTGTCAAACAGGATCGCCTCCCGCGATTCGGCGGCGCGTGCCTTGGCGGGAGTAGCGAAGCGGGCCACGCTCACGCCGAAGCGGCCATCGGGACTGATGATGATTGGGTTGCCCGGATTCGGCGGCAGTTTCAGGTGGCTGCTGCCCAGTTCCTTGCCCGCAGCCGCGTCCCAGGTGTGCGTGGTTTTGCTGTCCTTCGTGAAGAGCTGCTTGCCGTCGGGCGTGAACCAGAGCGCGGTCAGCGCCCCGGTGTGGCCCAGCTTGGGGCCGACTTCCTTGCCCGTGGGAAGATCCACGAACTGCAGCACGCCGGACGAGCCGACGAGCATGAGAGTTTTGCCATCGGGTGGGTATACGACACCGCTGGTGATCGCGGTGGCGCGTGCTTTCGCCTTGGCGCCCTTGCCGCCGCCGAAGGTGGCAAACGGGCTCGTACTCTCGGGCGGCTCTGCGGGGGCGAAGGCGCCCACCGCATTGGCCACCTTGCTGATTTGCCGGGCGCTGGCCCAGTCGAAGATGCGCAGGAAGCCATCGCTGCAGAAAGCGGTCAGGTACTTCCCGTCGGGCGACTGGGACAGGCTGGTGACCTTGACGGCCGAACTGCCGAGCCGCTCCTTCACTGGATTGACCTCGAAGCGGCGGATTTCCTTGCCCGAGGGAAACTCCCAGAGGCAAATGACGCCGTCATTACTGACGGAACTGACGCTCTTGCCGTCGGGTAGAAAGGCGGCGAACAGGATCGTGCCCTCGTGGCGGAAGCGCACCGTGCCGAAACGGGCGACGGCGCCGGGCGGCAACGGGTCGCCGTGGGCGTCCTGGGCGCGAGGCTGGCTCTGCCCGGCGTCAACGCTCAGTGCCAGAGTCAGCAGAGTGCAAATCAAGCAAGCTCGGAACGGTAGCATGGCACATCCTTTGAAGAGGGAACGAAAACTCTGACACCAATGTCACGCATAGAAATCGACGACGGCAGGACGTTCCTGCGAGCGCTCGAGCACCTCGCGCTCGAAGTCCGCATCGGTGACATTGACCAGCCAGGGAAAGTTGGACGCGCTCACGGGAACCTCCACGACGCTCTAAGCGCAGTTGCGAACCGCCGACGTTCGGGCCATTTTATGCTGCGCCGGCCAAACGGCCCGAAACCGCCGGCGCTCGGCGGTATAATTGAGTAGGTGAGTTCGGAAATGGGTTCCATCTCATTCCACGTTGACACCCCTCCTGCGGATGGGCGCCGCAGATTCCCTGTACCCAGGGGAACACACCGAAACGGCAACGGTGTCGAGAACCATCAGGGATCGGTTCCCGACACCGTTGGTTGGTCGTCCGCTCAGATGTCGCCCTGCTCGTTGATGGCTGTGTAGACCTGATTGGCCATCGCGCGCAGCGCCTGCTCCAACGTGCTGATCGTCCCCGAGTCATCCTGGTCGTAGAGCAGGCCGTTGTGTGTCTGGGCGTCGGTCGCCTGCAGGATGTCCAGAACCGTCATCGTCGTGTTGTTCGCGACGCCAAAGGCGCCACCGTTGTTGCCGACGTTGAAGGTCGCATAGCCGACACCGTTCGTGGTCACCTGGAACCCATAGGGGACCGCGGTTGTGCCGGCCAGGTTCTGGTTGGTGACGTAGACGGCCAGGGCCACGGCGAATGCCTGCGCCTCCAACTTGGTCTGTCCTCCAAGTTTGAACAGCGACACGTAGAAGTCGGCGACCTGGGCGTTGCTCTTGCCGGTCAGGTTGTTCGGACCGGCCCCCGCGCCGTACAGGTTCGGGAACGTCGCGGCCAGCCAGTTGGCCACGCTTGTCACGGACCCATCCGCATTGCTCACCACAGGCAGCGCGTTGATCAGGGCCTGGCCTTTGTTGTTGCGCCAGAAGCCGATCGTCGCGGTCTGGCCGCCGTGGACCGAACTGCCCGCCAGCGGCCGCTCGCCGAAGTTGTAGTTCGCGCCGTCAGAGTCCGGCGCCGGTAGCACCACCTCACTGAACTGATCGCTGACCGCGGCAGAGCCAACGAGTACCCCATTGACCGTCCCAAGGGAGTCACTGCCGTCCACGAAGCCGGCCGGTTGGGCCTCGGTGATGGTGTAGTTGCCGGGCCGCAGGTTGAGCATCTCATAGATGCCCTCGGCGTCTGTGACCACCGTTCGGTTGACCGGGTTGCCACGGTCATCGCTGCCGCTCAGGGTAATCGCCACTGCCTCGATGGCTTTCTCACCGAAATCGACCTCGCCGTCGTTGTTGAAGTCCTCCCACACCAGCCCCTGAATTCGCGACGGCCGGATCTCCGCGAAGTTGTAGCCGTTGCCATCAGGAGTGCCCGTGCCGACAACGATGTTGCGGATCAGGTTGCTGTCCTGCGTGTTATCGACAACCCCTCCCAGGCTGCCGGCGGTCTCCTTGCCGTCGAGATAGCCGGCAGGTTGGGTCTCGACGATGCGATAGTTGCCCAGCCGGCGGGCTACACCGAAGGTGTAGAAGCCGTTGCTGTCGGTGGCCGTGGCGGCCACGGGGTTCGACAGATCGCTCTCCAGGAACAAGGTCAGCGTCACGGCGGGGAGCCCTACATCGCTGCCGTTGAAGAGGCCGTCGTTGTTCCCGTCGTTGAACACCCGGCCGGACAGATACAGCGGCAGGACGGACAGGACGACATCGTTGCCGTCGCCACCAAAGTAACTGATGCGGAGTTGGGTGCCGTCCGACAGGGGGATCGTTTGCCCCTCAGCAAGATCCAAGAAGGTGCCGTCCACGGCGGCCGTGCCCGTGTTGTTGATGAGGGTATAATTGTCCCCGACGTGAGGGATGAAGTCGTTGCTCGGGCTGATTGTGAGTCCAGGGGACAAAAGCCGCAGCGAGGTTGCGGCGATCTGGGCAAAGTGAGCACCGCTCTCGAACTGTGGATTGAGCGTCCCGCCAAAGAGAAGAGCATCTGCGATGATACTCACGGTGGGGGCGAAAGTCTGAGTCCCATCGAAGTACAGTTGGGTGCCCGCCTCTCCTCGGAAGTCGCCGCTGCTGGTGCCGCCACTCCACAGACCCAGCGTTCCGCTCGCTACTGTCACCGTGCCGCTGTTGTTGAACGGTAGTTGGGAAAACGTGGTGAGCTGGGCGCCGACCGCTTTGGTGAAGGCGCCGGAGTTGTTGAACGCCTCCCCAGTTCCCGAGCCCGCAAGGGCGCTCGCCTCGGCCCGGAAGCAGTTGTAGTTGTTGATGACCGCGCCACCGTGGAGCGTCATGGGCGTCACCACCCTCATGGTGCCATAGTTGTCCAGCGCCCGATTGTGCAGGTGCGAGCGGTGTCCGCCGACGCCGGATGGCCCGATCACCGCCTCGGCGTTGGCTGCGATGGTCAGCCGCGTGCCTGGCCCGGTCAGCGTGTCATTCTCCCAGGAAAACAGCGCTTCGACTGTGATATCCCCTGCGGCGAGCGTGCCATCCAGAGCCAGGTTCTGCACCGTCAGGGCGGTGCCGTGGAAGTCGGCCGTCGAGTTGCTCACCGTCAGCGACCGCCCCACCCCCAGCACTGAGCCGCTGAAATCGACCACCGCGCTGAGTTGCACTACCGTGGCGCCCGTGCCGGACACGTCGTAGGTGCCTTCGACGGCGTTCGTGCCGCCGTCGAAGAACACCGTGCCGGCCGAGGTGAGTTGGGAGACGCACGTCAACGTGGTCTGCCCAGAGAAATGGAGCTCGGCCCCTGCCGCCACGCTGAAGGTGCCGCTACTGGTGCCGCTGCCCCACAGCAGCAGGCGTCCACCGGCCACCTCCACCAGCGCACTGTTGTTGAACGTGCCGGACACGTTTGAGGTCACCGTCGGGGCTGGGGGCGTCAGCGTCAGACTGCCACCTTGCCAGTCCAGGTTGGCCAGGCTGGTGAGGCTGTGGATTGAAACGGCAGCACTGGAACTGTGGGTAACTGTAATTCCGGGAGTGTTGATCACGGCATTATCTGCGGAGCCAGGTAGGGCATCGTTCGACCAGTTGGCGGCGTTTTCCCAGTGGAAATCACCACCGCCACCATCCCAGCTAACGATAGCCGGGGCCAGGCGATCCTCTAGCACTTCAAGCCGCGGCCGATGGAACCGGGAGTTGCGGACTGGCCTGACAAACCGACTCTTACGAGGGGAAAAGAACCACATGGAGGGAGTCTCCTTCGTTGGAGCGGTCTGCGATACAATCGATACGCAGGCTGATCGGCGCGCAGACCGAGCGCCGGGGCCGTGCGGGGCCGGTGAGGAGGTTGCTTGGCGGCACAGCCTCACCGGCCGCTTTCTCTTTTCGCAACGAGCTTCTCCCGCCAGGAGCGGATCCGGTCAGCTGAAGCGGGTCCGTTGGCCTTAACAGGCTCGCGCTACGGCTCCTGGTCCCGCGCGTCCCAGAGAAACGCCTCTCCCTGGCTGTCGAGTCCATCCCCTCGGGAGACGAGCAGGCTCCCGTCTATGGAGAACGCCACGAAATTGACCATGCCGCGGTGGCCGTCCAGCGTCAGCAACTCTCTTCCCGTGGCGACGTGCCACAGTTTCACCGTCCCGTCCCAGCTACCGCTGGCCAGCGTCTTTCCATCCGGGGAGAAGGCCAGAGAAAAAATCGGCGCCCGGTGGCCGTGCATCGTCGCGAGGCGTTGGCCGGTTTCCACATCGTCCAGCACGATTGAATGGTCGCCGCAAGCGAACGCGTGTTTCTTCCCTTGCCAGCAGAACGCAGCGCCGTGGAGTCCGGGGCGAGGGATGGTAAGCCGCGCCAGGACGCGGCGCGACTTGAGGTCGCGCAGAACGATCGGGCCGTGGTAGGTGCCCAGAAGGCGACCATCGGGGGACAGCCAGCCATACCCAGGCCCCAGATCGGGTTCGGAGAGCGGTGGGAGTGGCTTGCCCGTCGTGGTGTCCCACAGCCGGACAATCGGTTCCCTCCCTGAGGCAGTGCAGAGGAGCCGGCCCTCGCTACTCAGACAGGCGGGCATATCGCCAGGGCCGAAATCGAATGCCGCGCCTGGTTTCTTCAGGCGCAAATCCCAGACCCAGAAGGTGTCGTGTTTGCCACGGGTGTCACGGGTGACGAGTGTCTGCCCGTCGGCACTCAGGATCCTACTGTCTTGCCCCTCGGGAAGGTGCAGGACATCCTTTCCCGCACCGCGGGATCGCGTACTCCAGGAGCGGATGTACTCTCCGTGCCCTCCCACCAGAGTCTCTCCGTCCCGATGAAACACGACCTGCCCGACCGGGGCAATCCAGGGGCGTGGATCTTGCCGCCGGGGTATGAGGCGGATCGTAGCGTCTCTAGTCGCTACAGCCAGCGTGTTGCCGTCCGGAGAGAAAGCCACGCACCAGGCCCGCTCCCCATTCGTGTCGTGTCGTAGGTCAAGGAACTTCCCTGTTGGCATCTCGCGCAGCCAGACGTTGCCGGATATATCGCAGGCCGCGAGCATCCTGTCGTCCGGGGAGAAGGCGACTCGTTGCATCTCGTGATGGCGGAAGCTCACTACTTCTTGGCGGGAGTTGAGATTCCAGACGGTGACCATCCCGTTGTAGCTGGCCGTCGCGACCAGCGGGAGGTTATGTGCGGCGGCCACGGATTTCACGACATGACTGCCGGCCTGAAGGGTGAAGCGCAGTTCTCCGGTGGCGGGATCCCACACCTTGGCGGTGCCGTCCCGCCCCCCGGTGACCAGGGTCTTGCCGTCGGCGGTGAAGGCCACAGCTTCGGCCTGCGGGGGATGGGCGTGCAGCACCCGACGCTGTGTACCGGAGGGGAAATCATACAGGCGCACCGTCCCATCCCAGCACGCAGCCGCGAGGGTTTGTTCGTCCGGGGACAGGGCTACGTGGGCCACCTCCACGAAGCGGGGGGACACACAGCCGCGCGGGTCGAGTGCCAGCACGCAGGCCAGGATCGAGCGCTGCGTGCCGGCGGCTACGTCCCACGTTCGGATGGAGCCGTCGTCGCTGGCGGTCACGAGAAGGCGCCCGTCGCGCGTGAAGATCCCACAGTTCACATCGTTCCGATGCCCCTGCAACGTCCAGAGAGGCTTGCCGCTAGCCGCGTTCCAGAGTCGGGCCGTCTTATCCCGGCCGCAGGTGGCGAGGACCGTGCCGTCGGGAGAGTACGCCACATAGAAGACATCGCTGGTGTGGCCGCGGAGCGTGACCTGCACTCCCGGTGGCTCGTTACAGAGTTTGTGGAGATAATACCACTCAAAGCCGCGCAGATCCTCCAGCCCTTCCTGCGGCCGGTAGCGCGCGAGGAGATCGCGGGCTTCCTT
>DASPXY010001770.1:0-3098 GCA_035637055.1 Gemmataceae bacterium
TTTCGGGGAGGGGGTTGGGGGGAGGGGTTTCCTCCCGCCCTCTGAGTTGAGCCCACCGCGAACCCATGTCCCCTTCCCCCGCCGATTGGCAACTCCCTCCCGGCGTCAGCCGCGGCCTGTGGCACTACCTCCACGACGATAGCCTGGCCCGCCGCTACGACGGTGAACTGGCGGACTGCGCCCTCCTAGACGTGGACCGGCGCTTCGCAGAGAGTCACTTCGACCGACCGGGCCGCCTGATCGACCTGGGCTGCGGCACGGGACGGTTGCTCTTGCCGTTCGCCCGGCGCGGCTGGTGGGTGCTGGGTGTCGATCTGTCTGCGGAGATGCTCCAGGTGGCTGCCGCCAAGGCGCGGGCGGCGGACGTCCCTGTGCAACTGTTACAGGCGAACCTGGTCGAACTGGACGGCCTGGCCGATCAGAGTTTCGACCAGGCGGCGTGTCTATTCAGCACTCTCGGGATGGTGGTTGGCGCGGAGCACCGGCGGCGCGTGGTCGCGCAAGTGCGGCGACTGCTGCGGCCGGGCGGCAAGTTCATCCTCCATGTCCACAATCGCTACTTCGCGTTCTGGGATCCGCGGGGACGCTCGTGGCTGCTGCGGAATCTCTTCGCAGGTTCGGAGAAAGGAGATCGTCAAATGCCGGCACACGACGGTCTTCCGCCCCTGACGCTGCACCTGTTCACGCGCCGCGAGGCCGTGCGGTTGTTGCGAAGGGAGGGGTTCCGCATCGTGGAAGTGCGGCCGGTCAGCCTACGGACTGATGGGCGATTGTCGTGGCCTTGGTGGTTCGGCTGGCTGCGTGCGTACGGCTACCTGATCGCGGCCGAGCGGATGTAGCGAACGGCCGGCGTAAGCCGGCTGGTCAGGCTCGCATTCATTGGCTGATGGAGGTCTAACCAGCCGGCTCACGCCGGCCGTTCGCCGATTCCTAACACAGTTCCTCCACCTTGCGGCGGTCGTCGAGCAGGTAGATGGGGCGACCCTGATGATCGGGCAGGGTGCTCGCCGGGTCGATCCCGAGGACGTGGTAGAGAGTGGCCAGCACGTTCTGCGGCGTGTAGGCGCCGCCGCGCGGGCTTTCGCCGCGTGCGTCGGTCGCTCCGACCACCTGCCCCATGCGAAGTCCGCCCCCGGCCACCAGCGCGAAGCCGGCCTGCGGCCAGTGGTCGCGGCCGCCGGTCGTTCCGCGCTGGGTGCCGACCCGCGGCGTCCGGCCCATCTCGCCCCAGACCACTACCGCCACATCCTCCGCCAGACCGCGCTCGTGCAGGTCGGTCACCAGCGCGTAAATCGAGCGGTCGAGTTGTGGCACCACTGTCCGCAGACATCGAAAGATGTGATCGTGGTGATCCCATTCGCCGTTGCACATCGGCCCGGGGTTGTGATTGCGCGGCGTCAGTGTGACCACCGGCACGCCCGCCTCGACCAGACGACGGGCCAGCAGGAACTCGGTCCCGCGGCCGTACTTCGCCCGGACGCGGTCGGACTCCTTGCTCATGTCGAAGGCGTCGCGAGCGCGGTTGCTGGTGATCATCTCGAGCGCCTGCGCCTGAAAGGCATCCACCGCCTGGAGGCTGCCGTGGGCGTCATCGAGGTCGCGTCGCAGGCCATCGAAGGAGCGGAGCAGCCGCCTGCGATCACCGAGGCGGTCGAGGGTCATGCCGCTCGACAGCCCCAGGTTCGCCGCACGCGGACCAGGGACGTAAGGCTCGTACGCCTTGCCGAGAAAGCCGGGACTGCCGACATGGTTGGGGTCGCCCAGCGCGACGTAGGGCGGCAAGGCATCCACGACGCCCGCGTTGCGGCGAAGTTTACTGACGATCGAGCCGATCGAGGGGCGGTTGCCGGTCAGGAAGCCGGTGTAGAGTTCCGGGGACGTGTGGCCCTGCTGCTGGAAGCGCATGTTACGGATGATAGCGAGCTTGTCCGCGATCTGGGATTGCAGAGGCATCAACTCGCAAATGTCGAAACCGGGCACATTGGTCCGAATCGGCCGGAATTCGCCGCGATACTCGACGGGAGCGTCGGGCTTGAGGTCGTACAGGTCGATGTGGCTGGGGCCGCCGTTGAGATAAACCATGATGATGGCCTTGCTGCGGGAGGCAGGACGGGCCGAGCCTTGCGCCTGGAGCCGCAGCAGGTCCGCCAGTGTCAGCCCACCGACAGCGAGAGCGCCGACCTTGAGAAAATCGCGGCGCGGCAGGCCATCGCAGAGTCGTTGTTTCGAGCCCCAGAAGGTCAACATGAGCCAGTCCCCCAAGCAAAAATGAGCGCATGCCGTCGCTCGCGCTCACCTGTCATTCCGAATCGAGTTTACCGAGCAACACGCACGAGGGAAAGTGCGCAACGAGCGGCGGGGTTTATCCCCGCCGTGCCAGGCCGCACACGGCGGGGATAAACCCCGCCGCTCGTTCGCGTTCCCTTTGGTGGACTACGAGCGACGCGCACGGAAGGGGCGGCCCTTCGTCGTCTGCTTCCAGACTTCCTTGCCCGCACGGTCCACTTCAACGACCACGCGACCATTGCTGTTGGCGACAAGGGTGTTCCCGTTGCCCAGGCGGGTCGCGTAGGTGGCGGCAGGCACCGAGCATTCCCAGTGGATCTTGCCGGCGGCGTCGGTCTCGACGACCATGTTCGCCCCACTGAGGCACATCAGATAGCGGCCGTTGGGCAGCGGCTCGATGCTGGCCCAGTAGCTCGCCCCGCTCGCATGCCTCTCCGCCACGAAGGTGCGGACCGGCTTGCCGGCTTCGTTCAGCTCTGACACCTTGCCGCTGCCGTCAATGAACAGGACATGGCCGTCGCGCTGTTTACAGGCACAGTAGATGGAGCTTCCCGTGTGCTTGTAGTTAAAGATCGCCTTGCCGTTGGGATCCAACTCGAAGACCTCATCGCTGGTGGCAATGAGGGTATTGCCGTTGCGCAGACGGATGGCGGTCACCGGATGGTTGTTGACCTTCCGTTCCCAGAGGATCTGCCCGCTCCGGTCGCGCTCGGTGACTCGGTTGGTCCAGAACTCGGCGATCAAAATGCGGCCGGACCGCAGCAGTTGCACGTCGGCCGGACTGTCGAACCCCTCGACACGCCAGCGCAGGT
>DASPXY010001771.1:0-4607 GCA_035637055.1 Gemmataceae bacterium
CGGTCTGCCAGGCGGTGCAGCACGCCCACCACAAGGGCATCATCCACCGCGACCTCAAGCCATCGAACGTCCTGGTGGCGCTGTACGACGACAAGCCAGTGGTGAAGGTGATCGACTTCGGTGTCGCCAAGGCGACCGGCCGCCAACTCACCGAGCAGACGCTGCACACCGGGCTCGGGGCGGTGGTGGGGACGGTGGAGTACATGAGCCCCGAGCAGGCCAGCTTCAACCTGGTGGACGTGGACACGCGCAGCGACGTCTACTCCCTCGGTGTGCTCCTCTATGAACTGCTGGCCGGGGGGCCGCCGTTTGGCCGCAAGGAGCTGGAGACGGTCGGGCTCCTGGAGATGCTCCGAGTCATCCGCGAACAGGAGCCATCGAAACCGAGCATCCGGCTGAGCACGGCGGAGGGCTTGCCGGCGCTGGCCGCGAACCGAGGGACGGAGCCGAAGCGGCTGACGGCGCTGGTGCGGGGCGAGTTGGACTGGATCGTGCTGAAGGCGCTGGAGAAGGACCGGAGCCGCCGCTACGAGACCGCTAATGGCTTCGCCCTCGACGTGCAGCGCTACCTCGCCGACGAGCCGGTCCTGGCCTGCCCGCCGTCGGTCGGCTACCGGTTGCGCAAGTTCGTACGGCGGAACAAGGTCGCCCTGGCGACGGCCGCCGTCGTGGGGGTAGCGGTGCTGCTGGCGGTCGGCACCATCGGCTGGGCATTCCGCGACCGGGACGCCCGGCGTGCTGAGGCAACACAGGAGCGGCTCGCCCGTGTCCGCACCAACGATGTGAAAAGCCAGCAAGCGTTGGAAGCAGCCCAGCGTCTGCGGCGGGAAGAGCGCTGGCCGGAAGGGCTGGCGGTGGTCAACGCGGCCCGTGCGCATCTCGCGGACGGCGACGTGTCCGCCGACGTGAAACGCGCCCTGGAAGGCTGTGCCCGTAACCTGGTCATGCTCGACAAGCTGGACCTCATCCGGCTCCTGGAGGCCGAACTGATGGACAACCCCACGGGCCTTGCGGTGCTTGGGCAGGAGTACCAGGAGGCTTTTCGGACCTACGGCATCGATGTCGAGAAGTTGCCCCCGGCCGAGGCGGGCCGGCGCATCCGCGGTGAGGAGATTCGCCAGGAACTGCTTGCGGCCCTCGAAGATTGGATCCGCCTTCGCCTCCGACCCAACCCCAAGGACGATCTCGATACCAGCCACCTGCTGGCCATCTGCCGCGCGGTTGATCCCGACCCCAACCGGCAAGGGTTTCGTGAGGCCATAGCCCGCGGCGACCTGGAAGGCATGGTGCGCCAGACGCAGCTGGAAGAGAAGGGCGGCCTTGCTGTGGCGGCCCTGATCAACCGGGCCCGCATTTTGGCCCGGGCCGGGCAGTATCAACAAGCAGCGGCCTTACTGCGCAAGGCCGAACATCGCCATCCGGCCAATTTCTGGCTGCACCACGATCTGGGTAACTACCTCACCCGCGTACGGCCACCGCGACACGCCGAGGCGATTGGGTTCTTGCGAACCGCGCGGGCCCTGCGACCAACCAGTGCGGGGGCCTGGAACAACCTGGCCAATGCCCTGTGCGAAAATGGCGAGCGCGAAGAGGCGCTCAAGGCTATCGATACCGCCCTGGGTCTGAAAAACGATGTCGCCTTCCTGCACTACACCCGCGGGTACATCCTGGAGACGCTGAAAAAGCCAGCCGCAGCCGAGGCATCTTACCGGGAGGCGATTCGCCTCAAAGAGAAATATGCCCTTGCCCATCTGGGCCTTGCCCAAATCCATGAGCGCCAGGGGAAACTTGACGACGCCCTGACGGGTTACCGCCTCGCGCTCCGCCACGGGTCGGAGGAACTGGAGGAGGCCCACCAGGGTTATCGGCGGGTGCTGGAAAAGAGTGTGGGGCTGGAAAAGGCCGTGTACCACATGGAGGATCTCTATCGGCAGGCCCCCAGGAGTCCGGTGGTTCGCCGGCTGCTGGCCGAGGTCTGTCAGGCCTGGGCGAGCGAGCTGCACAGCAAGGGCCTCCACGTGCCGGCGGAGTTAGGGTTTGAACGGGCATTGCGCCTGCTGCGCGAACTGGCCGCCGATTTTCCCCGCAAGCCGGGCTACCAGTCAGCCGTGGCCCTGGCGTACTGGCAGCAAGGCCAGCGGCGCGAACGGTCTTCACTGCGCGAAGCGGAAGCCGCTTACCGGCTCGCCGTCGGCTACTGGGACAGGCTGATCGCGGCCTTCCCGAACAATTCCTACTACGCCAGCATGAAAGGGGGAACACTCCATAACCTGGCCAACGTTCGCCGGGATCAACAGCAACTCGTGGAAGCGCGTGGCCTTTATGAGCAAGCGCTGGATTTACAGCGACAGGCTCTCAAAGCGCGGCCGAACGATGGCAATGCGCAACAGTACCTGATCAACCATCTCGGCGCTCTGGGCAGGGTAGATCTGGCGTTCGGTGATCACGCCCGGGCCGCCCGTTTGGCCGAAGAATTGTCTGGGTGCATCATCAAGAAAGAAAAGGCCTACGCCGATGCCGCGGCGTTGCTAAGCGAGTGTATCGCCTGTGTCGAGAGTCACAAGGACTTGCCCTCCGTCGAGCGCCGCGTCCTGGCGCAACAGTACGGCGATCAGGCCGTGGCTTGGTTGCGCCAGGGGCTTGTCGAAAACCGCTATCCACCCGCGGTCCTGCTTCAGGATTTGCGCCGAGATCACCCCTGGCGACCGTTGCGGGGACGGGCCGATTTTCAACAATTGCTCGCCGAATTGGAGGGGAAAAGTCCCTGATGTAAGATCAAGGCCGGTTTTGGTTCGTAGTTCCGCCTTTAGGCGGGTGAACGTCAAGCCGCCTAAAGGCGGAACTACGAACACAAATCCCTTGTCCCCACTACTGAGTGCCCGTCGATTGTGAATTAACGCCCCACAAAGCAGCGGCCGGTGAGCCTCGCCGCGAAGCAGAAGTCTCACCGGCCCGGCCTCGCCCCAGCGCTCGGTCTGCGCGCCGGGATGCTGGCTCCTCTACTGTATCGCAGACCGCCTCCGTTGAGGAGATTCGGCCATGTTGTTCAACTTCCTGTTCGGGACCTCTCGGCGTTCCCCCCGTCAGTCCGGTCCGTCACGGCCCGCGGGCAGGTTCCGCCCGGCCGTGGAGTCTCTGGACGAGCGCTGCCTGCTGTCGGCCAGCCCGCTGCTGTCGCCCGTCCCCGCCGCAGCGCTCAGCCCAGCCGTGGCCCACAGCCAGACACAGCCCTTCCAGCTGTCGGGCGTCGGCTCGTTCACGCCGGTGTCGGCCACGGACGTCACCTTCACGGCATCGGGCACCGCCAGCTCCCTCGGTCACTGGACCAACTACGGCGAACTGCACTTCAATGGGCCCAACGCCACTGGCGTTGCGATCTTCACCGCCGCCAACGGCGATGTGCTCGTCGCCCACATCGAAGGAACGCTTCTGAATCCGGCCACGGGTGAAGCCGTCGCGACCTTTACCTTCGTCACTAGCGAAACCTTGAGCGACGGCAGCGTGGTCACGAGTACCGGCCGTTACACCGACGTCAGCGGCTCGGCCAGCATGCAGGCGATCGGTTTCCCGAACTTCACCTTCACGCTGTCGGGGGACATTTCCTATTCCGCCTCCGATCGCGCTGGCGGGAGTCAAGCCAGTTCTGCCGACGGACTCATCGAAGTGGCCAGCAGAGGCGTGAACACCAACCACCCGCACTGCCCTGACGGCCTCTGGTCCAAGGGCGAATGTATCTACGTCGATGCGTGGTAGCCTCTGTTGGGCTGCTTTCCTTGTTGACAGGAACGATTTGCGGCCGGTGAGTCTCCGCCGGGGAGGGGGCCTCACCGGCCCGGTCTCACCCTGCCCTGGAAGAAGAGCCTGTAACTTGTTGGCGAGCCGGGAGCGTGAGCGATTGGAGGAACCCTGGTGTCCTCCGCTCGCTGACTCCCGGCTCGCCATAGTGTTAGTGCCTTTAACCAGTCACTCCAGCAAATCCGCGCAGATTGGGTCGGATATCAGGCAGTGCGGCGAAGACGCAGGGGAAGAAGACGGCGTCAACTTGACCGCTGGAAACTGCGCAAACCCTGACGACTGTGCAAGGACTACCCCCTGTCAGCCGTCGTCCTCCGATTGCGCCGTGGCAGCGCCCTGTTCCGGCACGCCTCCGCTGGCCGAATTGAGGAAGAGGACAAGCACCGAGAGGGGACGCGGCGTCATTAGGTTGCCGCGCCCCCGATCAGCGGAGGGTGCGGACATGCGCGGCCGATGGCGATACAGTCTCGCTCTGGCGTTGGGCCTGTTGGTGTCGAGCGCCCGGGCGCAAGAAAGCTCGTGGCAGGCCGTAGGCGGCACGCCGACGGAGGCTGCGCCGAGCAACGTCTCGCCGATCGGTCTGGGGCGACCGCTGCCGCTCGCCCCGGAGGAGGAGCCGAGTACGCCCGCCGCACCGCAGGAGCAGCTGCGGCCCGTGTCGCACGTGTCGGACAACGGACTGCCGCCGCCCTTCGTGCGGGCTCAGATGGCCGACGTGCCGCCCAGCGCGGCGGCCATCCCCCCGCCTCCCCCGCCCCCTCCGCCTCCGCCGCCCCCAGCATTCGATGAGCGCTACGCCTGCGGTCAGGTGA
>DASPXY010001772.1:0-7470 GCA_035637055.1 Gemmataceae bacterium
ACCGCCGATTCCAGGCAGGACAGCACCAGGAAGACAAAGTCGCCGCCGGTGTCGCGCACGAGATAGAAACGCAGGCCGTGCATCAGAAAACGCGGCAGGTTGAGCATTTCCGTGGTGCGGCAGGCCATCACCACCGGCATCTCGGGCGCGAGTTCTTGCGTCTGTTGAAAGAGCGGGAACGACTCGTCCGCCGACGCCGGGAATGACAGCGCCATCAGGACAACGCCCCAGCCTCCCTGCTGCAGGTGCGCGAGGTACTCGGTTTTCGAGCGGGTGACGGTAGCTTCGTGTTCGCCGACACTGAGGTAGAGTTTGAGCAGTTCGGCCTCGTCGGGGGCGTCCCAGGCAACCAGAATCTTCATGACAGCCTCATCTTCGTTGCGGCAATGTGAGCACGGCCCCACCGGCCGCGGTGCGAGCCGCGGTCAGTTCACTTTCGGGGTCATCATGGTCCGGGAGGGGAGCGCGAGCGATTTCGCCTTGGTGAAGATGTTAAGGCAGCGCGCGGCAAAAGCGAAAGGGAAAATGGCAAGAATAAGTGGTTAGTGGTTAGTGGATACGGAAGAAAAGACAAGACCCCTCTTCACTATCCACTATCCACTAACCACTTATTCTTCTTTGGTGCCAAAGAAGCGGCGGAAGATGCCGCTGGTATTTTTTCGGGGCGGTTCGGAGCCGGCGGATTCGGAGGCATTCCCCTTGCGACCACTGACTTCTTGCTGGCGGCGCTGCAACGGCTGCAACCGCTCGCGCAGGGCGGCGTCGCGGGCAGCCAGTTCCATCTCGTGGCGCAGGTCGTTGTGCAGGCGCTGCAGTTCGGCCCGTTGCCGGGCCATCTCGGCGCGCTCCTTCGACATGACCATCTCCATCTGCCGCATCTGCTGCTCCAGGGCTTCCTCGTCCTCCTCCAGCTGAGCGCGATCCTCCTCCAGCCGACGTTTCATCATCAGCAAATCTTCGTGGGCCGCGGGATCCATGGGACTGCTGCTGCGTTCCTCGGGCTGGGCCGGTGCCGGCACCGCGCTCTCGCGCAGCTCCTGGATCTTCTGGTGCAGGCTGCGGATCACCTCGGACTTTTCCTCCAACAGGGCCTCGTATTCTTTCTGACGCTCCGTCCAGTCCTCCTCCCCCTCGGACCGTTCCAGCAGCGCGTTGTCCAGTTCGTCAACGCGGCGGCGCAGTTCGGCGTTCTCGCCACGGAGTTGTTCGACCTCGGCCGCGTCGCCCTCGGCGTGCTCGGGATGCGTCTGGGCGAGGAGTTGTTTGTTCTCCGCGCTGAGGCGTTGCATCTCCCGATGCAGGGCGTCGTCATCCTGCCACGGGTCCAGTTGGTTGGCTGCTGGCGCCCGGCCGTTGCTGTTGCGTTGTGGCTCTCGCTGCGAGCTGCGTTGCGACATGCGTTCGATCTCCGCGGGTTCGGGGCGGCTACGCTCCCTCGGCGGCGTGGATGGCGCGCTTCCGGTGCGCCGGTTGGGTTGGTCTCTCAATGGGAGTATAGCTCGGGAAATGAGGTGTGCGACGAAGCAAGGGGTAGAATTTCGCGTGCTTTCGTCGCAGGCAGAATCTTGTTGCCGAGAGCCGAACCTTCCTCCCCTCTCCCCTTGCGGGAGAGGGGAGAAAGAGGCCCGTTCCCCAACGGCGCTTTCTCGGGTACGATAAGGTCTCGCCCCGACATTGCGAGGAGACCGTTCATGGAACTGCAAGAGGTCGAGGTGTTCATTGACAAGGATGGACAGGTGCGGGTCGAGGTGCGCGGTGTCAAAGGTATGTCCTGCCTGGACGTCACGAAAGCCCTGGAGGCGGCCCTGGGCGGTCAGGTGCAGGACCGCCAGATGACCGCCGAAGCGCACGAGGCAACCCAGCAACAGGCGCAGCAGCAACATCAGTGGAGTTAAGCGATCGTGAATGGCCAATCGCTGCGCATCCACAGTTTTCTGCCGCACAGTCGGGCCAACGGTCCCGGGGTGCGAGCGGTCGTCTGGACGCAGGGCTGTTCGCTTGGCTGTCCGGGCTGCTATAACCCGGGGACGCATCCGCAAACGGATGGCGTGGCGATCGTGGTCGATGACCTGTGCGGCCGGCTCACGGCCCTGGCAGACACGCTTGAGGGGCTGACGATCAGCGGCGGCGAGCCGTTGCAGCAGCGGCCCGCGCTGCTCGCCCTGCTGCGGCGCGTGCGTGCCGAGACAGCGCTGTCGGTGCTGCTTTTCACCGGCTACAGCTGGGACGAAGTGCAGCGCTTTCCGGAGACCGCGGCGCTGCTGGCCAACATCGACGTGCTGCTCGCCGGCCGCTACGATGCGGCCCAACATCTCGGCCGCGACCTGCGCGGCTCGGCCAACAAGACGATGCATTTCCTGACGACGCGTTACACCCTGGCCGACCTTGCGGCGGTCCCCGCCGCCGAGGTCGTCATCGCGGCGGACGGCCAGATTGTGGTGAGCGGGATCGACCCTGTGCGCTGGTAGGGCCTGGCAAAGCCCACGGGTTGCAACCCGTGGGCTTTTGGGAGCGGACGACCATGACCTTCGAGCAAGAACTGGACGTGTACCTGCGGGCGCGGTTCACCTTGATGGTGCTGATCACGGCGGAGGAGGAGCGGGCGCTGCACGCCGTCAAGGCCGTTTGCGAGCGAATGAAGCGGCCCTGCCTGACCTGGGACGTGGCTGACGGGTTTCAGACGCTGACAAGCGGCGGAGCCCCGCCGGCGGCCCGCGACCCCATCGCCGCCCTGGAGCAGATCGACAAAACCGAGGGCGATGGCCTGTTCGTGCTGAAGGACTTCCACGAGTGCTGGAACAACGCCCAGATCAAGCGCAAGTTGCGCGGCGTGGCCCAGCGGCTCAAGTTCACGAAGAAGTCGATCCTGATCACGACCACCTCGGCGAAGTTGCCCGACGAGTTGCGCGACGAGGCTGTGGTGATCGAGTTTCCGCCGCCGACGACGGTCGAGTTGGAAGCCGTGCTGACGCGGTTGACCAAGGTGCCGGGCGTGAAGGTGAATCTGACGAAACTGGGCCGCGAGAAGCTGGTGCAGGCAGCCCTGGGCCTGACCGCCGCCCAGGCCCAGCGCGTCTTTGCGAAGGCCATCGTCGCCGACGGCGTCCTCGACGACCGCGACATCCGCCTGGTGACCGACGAGAAGAAGCAGATTATCCGCGAGAGCCAGGCGCTAGAGTTCCACGCCGTGACCGAGACGCTGGCCGACGTGGGCGGTCTGGACGTGCTCAAGGAATGGCTGCGGCTGCGCGAGCGCGCCTTCACGCAAGAGGCTCGCGACTACGGGCTACCATCCCCGAAAGGGATCGCTTTAATCGGCATTCCTGGGACCGGCAAGAGTTTGACGGCGAAGATGATCGGCGGGCTGTGGCGGCTGCCGCTGTTGCGCCTGGACGTGGGGGCGCTGTTCGGCAGTCTGGTGGGCGAGTCGGAGGAGCGCGCACGGCGAGCGCTGCGGCTGGCGGAGACATGCAGTCCGGCGATTTTATGGATCGATGAAGTGGAAAAGGCGCTGGCTTCCGGCGGGCTGGACGGCGGCACCAGTACGCGCGTGTTCGGAACGATCCTCACCTGGATGCAGGAGAAAAGCGCCCCGGTATTTGTGGTTGCTACCGCGAACGACATCAGCAAGTTGCCGCCGGAATTGCTCCGGAAGGGCCGGTTCGACGAGATCTTTTTCCTCGACCTGCCGACGCTGGCGGAGCGCCGCGAGATCTTCACCGTCCACCTGGCGAAGCGCAAGCGCCTGCCTGGCGACTTCGACCTGGAGCGACTGGCGCGGGCGTCGGAGGGGTACGTCGGCGCCGAGATCGAGCAAGCCATCGTGGACGCGATGTATGTCGGGTTTAACGCGGGCCGCGAGTTCACCACCGACGACATCGCCGCGGCGCTGAAGAAGCAGGTGCCGCTGTCGGTCTCGTCGCGCGAGACGGTCGGCATGCTGCGCAACTGGCTGCGCGAGGGGCGAGCGCAGTCGGCGTCGTTCCAGGAGATCAAGGAGGCCGAGCAGCAATTCGTCCCACTGCAGCTCGATGTGAGCAAATAGTGAGCAGGCCAGCCGGAATTGCGAAAACACTGTTGTCGCAATTCCGCAATCACTGATTGCGGAATTCACTGCTGCGGCGGAAGGACGTCCCCTGGCCAATGATGGTCTCTAAATTGTGCAATCAGTGATTGCACAATTCAACCGCAGGCGGATCGTGTAATGCCTCAGTCGGAACTACGGTACTCAGGAGAGTAAACCTCTGGCGCGAGAAACCCATGTCGCACTTCACCACTCTGAAAACGCAGATTACGGACATCAATGCTTTGCAGGCAGCACTGGCCGACCTGGGATTCAAGGAGGTCGAGGTGTACGCCGTCGCCGAGCATCTCTACGGTTACCGCGGCGACGCGCGGCCGCAAACCGCCGAGGTCATCGTTCGCCGCCAGCACATCGGCTGGCTGAGCAACGATCTCGGCTTCAAGCGCAACGCCGCCGGCACCTTCGACGCCATTATCTCCGAATATGACCGCTCCCAATACTCGCAGGAATGGCTCCAGCAGCTCACCCAGCGCTACGCCTATCACGTGGCGCGGGCGAAACTGCAAGAGCAGGGCTTCACGCTGGTCGCCGAGGAAAAGACGAAGGACGGCCGTATCCATTTGACCCTGCGGCGCATGGCGTGAGGATGGGCGAGGCGATGGAAGGCAACGGGCTGGCGAAATGGCGCGAGCGGCTTTACAGCCGGGTGCCGCTGCTGGGAGGCTGGTTGCGCCGGGGTGCGGTGCGCCGCCTGGTCGAAGCCGATTCGCCCGAGGCGGTGCGTCTGCTCGCCGAGGCTGTCGCGCGCACCGACGATCTCGAGGTGCGCATCCTCGCCCTGGAGGCGCTGCAGGAGGTCGAGCGGCCGCGTTGCGTCGAGGCCGTGTGCGCGGCGTGGGCGGCGACGCGCGACGTCTACCTGGAGGGACTGCTAACGATCCGCGGCTGGGGCGAGAAGGCGCTGCCTGCCGTGCGCGTCCTCTATCTGCTCGTCAAGGGCCGCGCGGAAGCGCTGACGAACGACGGCGCGGACATCGTCGAGCCGCTGCTGCGAGCGTGTCAGGATGCCGACGCAAACGTCGCCGCGCGGGCGCGGCAAGTGCTCGGGCGGTTGCAGAATCCCGCAGCGAAAGATGCACTGTGCGCGGTCGTGATCGACCTCGACGATGCGCTGGCGCGTGCGGTGGCCTTGGCGGCCGGTTACGCTCCGCGCGACGCCGGCCGGCGTGCGCTGTTCTACTTCCTGACGGAACAGTGGGCGGCGTACGACGAGTTGGATTTCGACCACGGCCTGTTGCGAGCGGCGTATCAGGCGGCTGATGCCGCGCTGCGGCAGCGCATAGCCGCGAAGGCACGGCAGGCCGGGCGCGTCGAATGGGTCGAGGTCGTGACAGGGGGGCGTCAATCGCTGCGGCTCGGCGAGATGACCGAGGCGGAATGGCAGACGACGCTGGACGTGCTAGTCGAGCGGCGGCAGTGGTCAGAGTTATGGCGGTTGGCCCAGGAAGCGCCGCCGTGCTGGAGCGTTCGATTGCTCCAAACGTTGCCGGTCAACGCACTGCCAGCGGACCGGGACGGTCTGAATGAGTTGCTGCACCTCGCGGGGGCGTGGATGGAGCCCAACCTGTCCTCGCTGATTCGCCCAAGTTCCCTTGGCTGTGCGGAGGACCGTTATCACGTTTGCCTTGCGATTAGCCCGGAGAGCCAACTCCTCGCCACGGGAGACAAACAGGGGTCCATTTCGCTCTGGTCACTCCCGGAAGGCCGTTTCCTTCGCACTCTTGAAGGACACCAGGGCGTAATTCACCATCTGGCCATCAGCCCTCGTGGGAAGGTCTTGATCAGCGGCGACGATCGCGGAGTTGTGCGCTTCTGGGGATTGCCGGGGGGAGAACCGTTTCAGACGCTCGTGCGGCCAGCCCATGCCGGCCGTGTCAGCTGTTTGGAGGTTAGCCCAAAGGGGAAAATCGTCGCCAGCGGCGGTGTGGATGGGACGATCAGGCTGTGGAACCTTGCCGACGGGCATCTTTTCCGAACCTTGAAAGAAGGTGGCGAGGCCATTCGGTGTCTCACCGTAAGCCCCGATGGGCACCTGCTGGCCAGCGGGGATGCAGGCGGCACCCTGACGCTCTGGAACTTGACAGAAGGCAGCCTGTTGCAGCGGCGGACAGATGATAGTCAGATGATCTGCCTGGCTCTCACCCCGGACGGCTGCTTGTTGGCAAGTGGTGGCTACTCCGGCTGCGTGCGCTTGTGGAGCCTGCCGGAGGGGGCCTTGCTGCAAACTCTGAAAGGTCATGTCTGGTCAGTGGATTGTCTGGCGGTCGATCCTTCCGGGCAATTTCTCGCCAGTGGTGGCCGCGACACCACCGTGCGTCTGTGGGGCCTTCCCGAAGGCCGCCCCCTGCACACCCTCGCTGGCCACACCGAACTGATCTGGGGCCTCGCCTTCAGTTCGGATGGACGTGTTCTCGCCAGCAGCAGTTACTCCGACCAAATCGTGGAGTTGTGGAGCGTGCCGGACGGGCATTCCTTGCGAACCTTGCAGGGCGCCGTCGGCCCCCTGGCAACCAGTGCAGATGGTCAATTGCTGGCCGGTGTAGGAAAAGGCAGGCTGCAAATGTGGATAGCGGAACTCGTTCGCCTCGGCCGCATCCCATCTGGCAAGATGAGCCCGCAAGACCTCGCCTGGGCGCAGCAAACCCTCCGCGAAAGTACCCTGACGCCGGCCGAACGGGCTTCGCTGGAGTTCATCGTCGCCCTCGTTCGCCATCGGCGGCGCTTCGACATCCACCTCGACGAGCGACCGCAGCGCATCGCCGTCGGCGCCTTCGACATCGAGATCGCGGGCTGACAGCGGCTCCTTTTCTGTTGGAACTGCGAAAAAACTTCCCCCAGCGAAAAAAATTCCCGCGCCGGTTGCCGTATTCCCTGGCCGACGCGGGAGGAGCCAGGGAGACGGAACTTTTGTCTATCTCCGTGGCTTCTCAGTGTCAGAAGTCAGGCACGCTTCGGCCTCGGACGGGAGACTGGGACAAAAAATGTGTGAAAAAATGGGTTCCCGGTGAGCGTATGTAGGTGGATCTGGACGGACGGCTGCGGTCGCCCTCAGAGCGGAGATCATCGTGGGTAGGGACAGGGACTGGAAACACCTGGACAATGATACCCTGATGAGCATTCTCGCCGGCGACAACGCCTCTGCCGACGAGAAGCAGCGAGCTTGCGCGGAGATCTGGCGCCGCTTTTTCCCCATCATGCTGCAGTGCGCCATTGGGGAAGTTCAGGGCGAGGACGGCAAGAAAGTCGAGGCTCTCGACGCCGTGCAGGAAGCCTTCGCCCACCTGTTACGGAGTGGCATCGCCGCCCAGTTCGCGACAGGCCGGCCGCTGCAACCCTGGTTGCTGCGCATGGTGCGCAACAAGGCCCGGGATCTCCTCCGGCGCGAA
>DASPXY010001773.1:0-5267 GCA_035637055.1 Gemmataceae bacterium
GGAGAAGCAGGCGCGCGAAAGGGCACTCAGCGCCTTTCGCGGCGTCCGGGAAGCGCGTCTCCGCTTCCCCGGCCACGTGATGGGAGTCACGGATGAGCACCTTCGCGTTTTGAAGATGGAAAAAATCCCATTCGAGTATCTCTCGAAGGCTCCACATGGCGAAGAAGAAGACGCGCCACGTCAACCCTGAGGTGCTGCACGCCCTGGCACGCACGGAGATCCGGGCGCGGATCGGCGGTGGGGCCGTGGTCTGGCGCTACACGGTCCTGGTTCCCGTGCAGGAGACGAAGCAAGGCGCCGCGCCCCAACCCCTGGCGACCGATGCGGATCAAGACGCTCTGGAGGACACGCTGGCCACTCATTTCAATGGCGTCACGGTGTTACCGGAGGTGCCCGGCTTCGGTTTGCGGAAGGGGCGGCTGGAGATGAACCGCAGTGTGCCCTATGTCATCTATGCCGCGCCGCTGACGGCCAGCGAAGAGTACTTCCAGGCGCTCAAGAAAGAGTTGCAAGAGGCCCTCGTCCAGGAGACCATCCTTGTCGAGCGCCAGGACGTCTGGATTCTCTGACGGCATCGGTCTGCATGGCGCGCGTGGGAAAGGGACATATCTATTTTTCAGATAGGAATAATAGATGCGTCCCCTTATTGCTCTTAGATGCGTCCCCTTATTGCTCTTATTGCTCTGGCCCCTTTTCCTGGTCCCCGGCGGACCGTTGAGGTTATCTCAGAACGGCTCAGGCGTCGGCTTCACAGCGGCTGTTTACAGCCATCCCACTCCCCACGCCGCAAACCGGGGCGTGCTTGTTCCTTCCGAGACGCGAGAATGGTATGGTTATCTCGCGTTTCAACTGCACCAAAACCGTAGCATTCCCCTCGGGCCGCTGGCAAGAGGGGATTTTGCTTGGCGTCGGGAACGGACTTCGGGGGTAGCCGCCGTGCAACCGTGGGCCCGCATCCGCCACGAGCAGCCCGATTTGACGGACTTCGTCATCCACCTGACGAAGCCCAAATGGGACGGTCGCCCGGTGATGGCCCGAGAAGTCCTCCTCGAAATCCTGCGCTCCGGGCACATCCGGCCGACGTTCGCCCCGATGGGGAACCGGCGGACACGAACGCCCCGGAACACGATCAAGGGGCCTGATCCTGCCGTCTGCCTGACAGAGCAGCCGATCTGGGCGCTGCTGACATCGCGGCGGATCCTTCCGGACCGCTACTCCGGCTACGGGATCGTGGGAAAATTGGTGTCGCTTCTTTTTTCGAGCCCTATCGCTCGTTGAACCAGAAACCAATGTGAGAGTTGGTGTCGCTTCATTCCGCGGTCGATTCCGACTACGGCGCAGCGACCCTCGACGAGATCGCAGACTTCTTGCAGGCTCCCGTCCGGTACTTGGCGTGTACAATGGAGGAGGTGCGGGCCTGGCAGTCGCCGCTGAGAACGGCCCAGGACCGCAGATGCACGAGGGGGAAGATATGCCACGCACCAAGGGCAAACCAGAATCGGCCTCCCAGCCAGCCAGCGCCCTCACGGCGGTGAACGGTCCCGCCAGCGAGGTGCTAACGCTGAGTGAGGCCGCCGCCTACCTGCGCCTCCCCGAGGCGGACGTCTTGCGACTTGTTGCGGAGCAGGGGTTACCAACCCGGCGCCTGGGGCAGGAGTGGCGCTTCTTGAAAGCGGCCATCCAGGACTGGCTCCGGACAGGCGCACCCCCGGCGCAGTCCAACAAGGAAGCCTGGCTGGCACTCGCGGGCATCTGGAAGGATGATCCGCAGGTGGACGAGGAACTGAAGGAGATCTACCAGCGCCGCGGCCAGCCCATGACCGAGGATGAGGCATGATCGTCCTGGACACGGATAGCCTCACGCTCTTCTTCCGCAATCACCCCCGCGTTTGCGAGCGGCTGCGCGAAGCCCCGGAGGAGGTCGCCATCACCATCATCAGCCGCATCGAAACGCTGCAGGGCCGTTTCGCCACCTTGTTGAAAGCCGCGGACAGCGCCGAACTCGAACGTGGCCAGCAGCGACTTGACCAGGCGGAGCGGGATCTGGCGCGGATTCCGAAAGTGCTCGCGATTGACGCCGCTGCAGCCGCTGAGTTTGAGCGACTGCGAGGCAACAAGAAACTGAAGAAGATCGGCCGGGCGGATCTGCTGATCGCGGCCATTACCCTGGCCAACAAGGCCACGCTGGTCACGCGCAACCTGAAGCACTTCCGTGAGGTGCCGGGTTTGCCGGTCGAGAACTGGGCCGATTGAGGGCGGAAAGGTGAGGATCCGTGTGCGGTACTGGCGGAAATGCTCCGCAAGGCCAAGGAGGCGGGCGACAAGGAACGGATCGACAAAAGCAAGGAAGCTCAGAAGTACCTGGGCTGCCGGAACGTGCGGAAGCGGGAGAGCGACTGATGAATACCTGGTTTGCAGCGCACGTGATCATGTACGTCCAGTACAAGGAGCACGAGCAGAAGTCTTTTCCTCTCTGGGAAAACGTCATTCTCATCAAGGCCGACTCCGAAGAGGAGGCGTTCTGCAAGGCAGAATGTCGCGCCCGCCAGCACGAGGGCGACGACGGTGGGACGTTCAGCTGGGGAGGCAAGCCGGCTCGCTGGGTTTTTGCAGGCGTCCGTAAACTGACGGCGTGCGAGGATCCCGAGGAAAGGCCAGGCGACGGGACGGAGATCACGTACACGCAGATGCAGGTCAAGTCGAAGGAAGCCCTGGACAAGCTCCTGAAAGGGCTTCCCGTCGCGGTCCAGTACATCGAGCAGTTCCGCGATTGAGCGAACCGCGTGAGGGACAGAGGAAGTAGTGTCGAGAGCAATTGGTGTCGCTGCTGTTGTTCGAGCCCTCTCCCTCCAACCTGACCGAGCCTAAGGAGATTGCAGTGTCCGCGATTGGCCCTCGGCAATGTCCGGTATGCAACGTCGCCCTGCAGGCGTGCTGGACGTTCCGCGCCGACGACCGCCACTGCGGCCTGTGCGGTCTGCGCATCCTCCGCCTTGTCGTCAAGGACACCGCTCCCGACGGGGCCATCTGGCTGTACCACACGCCCCGCCGGCATGTCCTCCTGCGCATGACCTGGGAACGCGGCCTGGACGACCGCCCGCAGGAACGCCTCCTGCTGCGGCCGGTCCTCGACTTCCGCGCCTGCCGCGCTCGCTTCGGCGGCGACCGCGGCCCCGGCCTGGAGTTCCGTCTCGAAGAAGCGGCCGGCGCCAGCGAGCCGCACGCGGTCACTGCCCGGCTGGTCCCCACGTTCGATGGGTTCGACAAGATGGACCTGCCGCCGCGCGGACTGGCGGGCGAGGTTGTCGTCGCCTCCGCCGCCGGCACGGAAACCCTGATCGCCCGACTGCTGCCGGTCGGCCGTGAGGTGGTCCTGGAGTGCGCCGATCCCAGCGTCACCCGCCGCGATGGCGTCTGGCGTATTTTCCGCCACAGCGCCGCCGCGGTGCCGATGCGCCTGACCGTCCACGTCGCCCAGTGGGCCTTGCGCGTCGGCCGCAACACCGAGCCGGAATCCGAGCATGAGGTCACGCTCACCGGCCTGCAGACGCCTGTGCTGCTGGAGCCTGGCAAGGCGTATCCGTTCGATCTGTGTATCGACGGGGCCAACTGTCCTCTCCTGGAGTCGAAACCCTTCGCCTTTCAGGTGGACCGCGTCGGCCTGCCGCCGTTGCCGCTCGCCGGCCGCATCGCTCTGATTCCGGGTTGCCGTCTGCAATTCGATGACGGCACCGTCCGCGCCGTGGACGTCCGCCTTGGCCGCAAGGCCGCCATCAGTGTGCCCATCATCGTCAGCGATGCCCCGCTGCCCTCGCGCCCGCTGGCCCCCACGACCGAGACCGACGACGATGCCTTCAAGCTGGAAGTCGATTCCGAGGAGCAGGCGCCGCCGAACGCCCTGACCATCGTGCGCGAGTCGGGCATCAGCGTAACCGAGTACATCGTCCAGCAAGCGCCGGGCGGTGCAGCGGGTCCCTGCTGGCTGCGTGTGCTCAGCCCGCGCCGCGAGCAACTGCCGTGGTTCCTGCCCGTGTCCGAGCGCGGCCGGCCGACCGTGGATCTCAACCTTGAAGTCGATACGACCGCCCTCGACCGCGAGCGCTATCACGGGGCGGTGCTGCGCGGCGCCGTCGAACTGATCGATTCCTGTCATCGTCGCTGGCGCTGCGAGGTGCAGGCCAGCGTCGCCCGGCCGGCGCGCCTGGCGAGTTACGTCGCGGTCGATTGGGGCACGACGAACTCCTGCGCCGCCTACCGCAAGGGCATCGGCCCCGGCGACGAACCGCTGTCGATCTCCTTCGACGAGGAGCAGCGCGGGACGCCGGAACTGTTCCCCTCGGACATGTATTTCGAGGATATCAGCGACCCGGAAAACCCGGTATTTCGCCTCGGAAACGAGGCCGTCCGCAAAGCGCGCGAGCACCCCGAGTGTCGCCTGCGCAGCGTCAAGCGCAAGTTCCAGTTCATCGACCGCGTCTCGGTGATGGACGAGCGCGGCCGCTGTCGCGAGTACACGACCGCCGATCTGGCCCGATTCCTGCTGCGCCGGCTGATCGCCCTGGCGGAGGTTTCGCTCGGCCAGGAGATTCACAACCTGGCCCTGACCTTCCCGACGAAATGGTCCGCCCGCGTGCGCGACAAGCTGGCGGGAGTGGCGCGTGCCCTGGCGATCGATCTCGGGCGCGAGCGGGCGCCGTACTCCGTCGCGGTGTTGCCGCCGCTGGTCGATGAGGCGACGGCGGTGGCCCTCAACTTCATCACGTCGGATCACGGCCGCGCTCACCTGGCGGAGACGTTCTACCTGGTCGCTTACGACTTCGGCGGCGGCACGGTCGATACCGCGGTGCTGGAAGTCCACCTGCCGTCAGGCGGCGGTTGCCTGAGCACGCGCTACGTCGGCCTGGGCGGCCGCAGCGACTTCGGTGGCGATGACGTGACGCGGGCGGTGATGGGCTGCCTGCGCGACCGGATCACGATGGCGCTGCGGCGGCGGACGATCCTCCTGGACACGACCACGGGGCGGACGGCCCGGCTGGTGGAGTTGCCGCTCGTCCCCGACGGCGCGCCGTTGCGCGGCGACCTGAACGGCTCCACCAGCGCCTACCAGCTGGGGCGGAAGAACTGGGACGCCCTGTGGAAGATCGCCGAGCTGATCAAGATCGACCTGTGCGCCGCGGAGGCGCTGGCGCCAGCGCGGCCGTCTTCCCGGCTCGGCGGGGCTTCGGGGGGCGACTCAGATTTCGGCGCTGCCCTGGCCCTTCAGGTGG
>DASPXY010001774.1:0-5388 GCA_035637055.1 Gemmataceae bacterium
CGCCGCGTGCTCAGGTGGTCTTCCCAACGCATCCCTACGCGCGCAGTCCGCGCGATTTCTTCATGTGGAACGAGGCTCAGGAAGAACGGATCACGCGCGAACGCCGGCCGCCTTTTGCGCCGTGAGAGTGGGCAGCGTTGGCGAGCGGCGCGGCGTGAGCCCGCCGGTGAGGGCTTCACCGGCGGGCTGACGCCGCGCCGCTCGCCAGATTAGCGGTTCGTCCTCACGAAGACTTTCAGCGCAGGCGCCGCGTTCGTGTTCTCCGCAGGGAACGGCGTCCCCGTCGCGTTCACGACGGTGATCCTGAACCAGTAGATGCCGTCGGCCGGCGCCACGAAGCGAAAGTCCTGCGCCGTTGGCGGCAGCGTCGCCACCTGCTCCCACGTCCCACCCCCGTCGGGAGAGACAAAAACACGTATTTCGCGGATGTCTTTTCTCTCCTTCCCAATCTGAATGGGGATGGTGAAAGCCCGCTCATTGATTTCGATTTCGTCGGGAGCAGGCTTCGTCGGCACCGAGAGCCGTTTGCGGAGCGACTCCACTTCCTTCAATAAGTCGCCAAGTTTCTTTTCCAGCTCCAGCAACCTGTCCCGGTCGGGCGGCCCCTTGGCCTGCGGCAGCGGATCCGGCTGCTTTTCGCCGGCAGGCTGGCTGTTGGCGCGGATCGCCAACTTTACCTCGGCGATGCGTGGCTGCGAAAACTCGACGGTGACGATGAAGGTCTTGGGGCCGGCGAACCGGCCGGTGAGCAGCGTGCCAGTAATATCTTCCTGTTGCCCGGGTTTCAACTCCGTGGCGATCTTGCCAGCGAGAGGGACCGCGGCCGAGGTGGGGTATACTCTGAACCGAAGGGTCGTTGCAGTCTTGTTGGTCAGGCGGAAATGCCAGGCCAACTTCGCGCCGGACTGCACGTTGCCGAAATCGATGAGGCGGTGATCGAAGAGAGCGTCGGCCCAGGCCTCGTTCACTGAAGGGTCAACCACGGTGCGGCCGCGGAGTTCGAGGGCCGCCAGCCTTCGCCGGGCCTGCCGCAAGCGCACCTCCGGCTCGCGTACCTCGGCCTCCTTGATGAGCAGTTGCGCCTCAAGGGCCGCAGCCTCCCGCACCGCGCGATCCAGAGTCTCTCTGGGGAGAGTCCCGCTCGCGGCGAGGTTTGCGAGCTGCTTGCGCTGCTGCAGGGCACTCTCCAGCGCGGTGCGGGCGGCTCGCACCTGGGCGCGCTTGATCTCGAGTTGGGCCTCCAACAGTTCGATATCGTCCCGGGCCTGCTGCACCTGTTCGGCGAGGGCCGGGTCGAGGTTGGCCGGGGGTTGGATGGTCTTTGATTGTCCGGAGGGGGGCTTCTGTTTGGCAGATTTTTCGGGCCCGGGGACGGTCTGCGTCGCCGGGAGTGCGGCAGCCTTGGCGGCAGGCAGCGCCGCGGCGGCCGGTTGTTCGTGGGGGGCCTCCTGCGCCCAGGTGGGCAGCAGCGGCAACAGGATGGCCGCGAGGCCAAGGACTGCCACTAGCCCGGCGCCGGAGAGCGCCCGGGAACACGGTCCACGCAGGATCATGGTCAACCTCCTTTTGATCGCCCCGACATGCCCGGCACCGCTCGCCGCCAGCGGCACGGGCCGTCGCGCACGGGATAGGAACGCTACCGTCTCGACCAGCGCCGCCGCGTAGGCCGGCGCCGCCTCGGGCAACGCCCAGACCACCCAGGCGTCGCAGCACTGCTCCTCCGCTTCCGCCAGCACGCGCCGCGCCCACCACGCCACCGGATGCCACCAGTACAGGCCCAGCGCCAGCAGTTCCAGTCGCCGCACCCAGGGGTCGCGGCGGCGCAGGTGTGCCAGCTCGTGGGCCAGCAGCGTCGCGCGCTGTTCGGGCGTCAAGCGCTCCCACAACTCGGCCGGCAGCAGCAAGCGCGGCGACCAGCCCAGCGCCCACATCAGCGGCGAGACGCACGCCGGCACGAACCAGACGGCCGGGCAATGGCGCAGGCCAAGCCGGACCGCCAGCTGCCGGGCCTGCTCCTGCACGTCCGCCGGCGCCAGTTGGGCCAGCCGCAGCAGTCGGCGAAAACGGCCGACGCGCACAGCGGCAACGGTCCACCAGATGCAGGAGCCCGTCAGCCAGAACGCCAGCAGCGCGCTTCTCCAGGGCGCTGATTCCTCGGGAGCAGCGCCCTCCGCAAGGAGCGCTGCCGCCCTCGGTTCTTCGACGATTGGGCGTGGGAGTTGCCGCTCCTCATCGGCCTGGCGGAAAGGCAACGGCTCCAGTCTGGGAAGTAACGGAGGCTCGCGCGCAGTCGTTTTCCGATCCGTGGGCATCTCGGCGAGTGGGCTCGGCCAGGGGAGGGCGACCGGCAGGAGCGGCGGCGTGACCAGCTTGAGCAGCACCAACAGCCACAAGGCGTGCGTCAGGGCTGGCCGGCGGCAGACAGCCGCCAGGATTGCGACGAGGATGGCCAGCAGGGTCGCCAGCACCGCGTTGCTCAGGCCCAGCTGCAGCAGATCCACGACTCACTCCTTTCCGCGCGTCTTCCCCTTCCGCCGCAACTCGTCGAGCAGTTCCTGAAGTTCTGCCAATTCGCGTTCGGTGAGCGGTTTCGCCCGCACGAGGTTCATCAGCAGCGGCGTGAGTGAACCGTCGCAGAGTTGTTCGGCGACGTCGCGCAGGCGCCGGCTGATGAGTTCTTCGCGCTCGACCGCGGCCGCAAAAGTCAGGATGCCATCGCATTGCTGGCGTGTGACATGGCCCTTGTCCGCGAGCCGCTCCAGCAGTTTCTGGACGGTCCCGTATTGCGCGGGGCCGCCCTCGGGGTAGAGGGCGTCGGTGAGCTGCCGCCGCGTCGCCGGGCCGCGCTCCCAGAGGATCTGCAGCACCGCCAACTCGGTCTCGGTCACGTCTCGCGGAGTCCTCGCCATGTGTCCGTCCACCCTTAGACAAAATGACTAGGGACAGTATAGACATTCTGACTAGGGGAAGTCAAGTCGTTTAGCCGCGGTTCCCAGTCGGGTTGCATACATCGGGCGAACGGCCGGCGTAAGCCGGCTGGTTGGGCCTGGACCAGCCGGCTTACGCCGGCCGTTCGCCTCGTGCGCAACCGCCCGGTGAACCGCGGCTAAACCAACGGCGGCGTCTCGGTGGCGGCACGGGCGACGCTCTCGATCACGATCGCCGCCAGCGCCGCGCCATAATCCAGATCGATATTGGCGAGATTGTCGTGCGTGTCGTGGTAGCCGCTACGGTCGATGTCGTAGTTCTCCATGAACAGTACCAACGGCACACCGGCATCGGAGCAGATTTGACCATCGGTGTTGTACAGGGTGCTGCGCGGATCCCACGGCGGCCGCACCTCGCCGCGCAGGATCGCGTGGCGCGCCAGCCGTGGCACGCGCCGGCCGCGCCTCACCCGCCGCCCCACCCCCAGACCTTTGCGCGGCCGGCGCGCGTTCCGCGCTCGGGCCAGTGCGTTCCAGCCCTCGTTGGCATGGTGGGCCTGCAGCGCCAGCCATGCCGAGATCCTTCCCATCCCGGGGGCGATCTGGAAAACATCACGATCGCGGTCGTTATTGTGCGCAATCATGTCCGAGACATACACCCCCTGCACGCGCACCGCAGAGAGGTCGCGCTCACCGCCGCCGAACTCCCGCACGCGCAGGTTTCCCTCGACAAGCGCCTGCGTCAGATGCCGCGCCCCCAGACAGTCCGCTGGGAACTCCTCGCCGGTGAGATGGACCAGCCAGATATCGCACCCTAACCGGCCCGCCTTGCTGAGCGCCAGGAAGATCGGCGCCGCCAGCATCAGGGCGGCGGTGGCGCTGTGGTTGTCATCGGCGCCGGCGGCCGCCACCCGTGCGCGCGTCCCGCCGTATTGCGGCTCATAGAGATCGGCCATGTAGGCGGTGTCGTAGTGGTCGGCCATGATGACCGCTCGCCCAGCGTCGCGTCCGGGGATCCGCATGATCACGTTGCGCTCGTAGCTGCGGCCGTCCTGGTTGCGCGACCAGCCATCCGACCATGCGAAGTCGTAATCCGTCCGCCAATGGAAAGCGTGCTCGCCGACCCACGCTCCCTGGAGACCGGCGCGCTTGATGGCGCGGGCATAGTAGCGCATCAGGTAATCGCCCAGCGCCTCCAGGTCGCGATGATGGTGTCGCAACCGCGCCAGCGTCGGCTCGTCGCGGACGCAATCGGCGTTGTCCTTGTTCAGAAAATGGCCATGCGCCAGGCCGGCGATAGTTTCCCAGTACTTGACCTCAAATCTCCTCTGTGCCGTCGCCGCGAATGTCAGCCCTTCGCGCTCCGGAGGGGCGCCGGGTTCGGAAAGTCGTTGTTCCAGCTCTGCCGCAAGCTGCCTGGCGCGCTCCGGGTCGCTCGCCCGTTCGGGGAGCGAGGCCAGCCAGTCCTCCACGGTTCGCCGCTTCCGCGAGATGAGCAGCGCGCGGGCCAGCGAGCGTGGTATTTGTTTAATACCCAGAAGGTCTTGAAAGTCCAGAATACTGCGCACATTGATGGCGGTGACGTGGCGGCGCGGGTGCTGTTCGGCAGCGAACAACTCGACTGCCTCGTGGTGCAGCGGGCGACCCAGCAGGCGCGGCCACAGGATTAGCGGTTTTTCGAGGTTCGGCCGCTCGGCCTGGTAGGCAGTCAGGTAGCCCGCGGGCGCCTCGTCGAGAACGACGGGCTGTGAAGGGTCGAGACCGGGATAAGCCACGAGCGGCCGCTGCCAGTAGACCGCGTACGGCCCAACCTGCATCGGCGGAAACTGGAAGCGATAGCCGAACTGCCCGCCGCTCTCTAACGCCCGCAGTGCCGCCTTGATCTCGGCGCGGCCGTGGCGTGGACCGTCCAGGAGCAGGTGGTAGCGATGGTCCCACAGCTGGACGTTGCGGGCCATCGGCTTGCCGTACAGGCCGAGAATGTCAGGGTCGGTGCTGAACAGAACGTGTGTTACCTTGTCGCACTCTTCAAACAGGATCGTCTCGTCTTGATCGCGGTGGGCCGCTTGCCAGCGATGGGTGCGCTGGACGTGCTGCCGGTGGGGAGTATGTGCCTCGCCGGCGCCGGGCGCAGCGATGTGCTCGTGCAGCCAGCCGGTTTGCGGAATGTGGATGCCGCTGGGGTCGTTGTAGCGCGGGAATAGGTGGAGCAAGGGGATCTGCATCGCGAAGGGCAGGTCGCGCTGCAGTTCGAGGTAGCGCGGCGCTCCCCAGAAGACGAGGCTGCCGGGAAACGGCCACAGGTGCAGGTCGCCTGCGAAGTACGCTTGCTGCACCGTGGCGGGCAGGTTCGCGAAGGGCCGGAAGGTCAGCAGAAACTTGATGCGCTTGACGCTGCCGCGGCCGTCCCAGAGCAGTTCCTCGCACCAGGGCGGGAAGCGCTCCACCGCCCAGAAGCGGA
>DASPXY010001775.1:0-4921 GCA_035637055.1 Gemmataceae bacterium
TAAGAGTCAAGCAGCTCGTAGTTAAATTGAGGGGGAGCCACTGTGGTCACGTTCAGCGCCTTGAAGCGCTCTTCCACGGCGCCCCGAGTGCGTGGAGGCGGATCCACTTGTTCGCAGATGACCCTCCCGTCAACCGCCGGGCGGTCATCCCACCACCAGACATAACCAAGCCCACCGAGCAACAGTAGCACCGCGGCGGCGCCGGCCACGCGCACCGGCCAACGACGATACCACGGGACACGCTCCGGCCCCAGTTTCTGCAGCACACGTTCGCGCAGCCCGGCCGGGACGGGGACAGCGCGCATCGCCAGCCCGATGTGCTCGTCGGCGCGGCGCTCGGCTTGTGCTTGCGCAGAGCAATCGGGGCAGTCGGCCAGGTGCTGCCGCAGGGCTTCGGCCTCGTCGTGGTCCAACTCCTTGTCGCCGGGGCGAGCGAACTCCAGGAGCAGACGGGCGTCTTTACAGTCCATCGGCGGTCCTCCTGGGGGCCTCGGCCAGCGCCTCGACCCGCGGCAGCAGGCGGGCGCGGAGGTGAGCCTTGGCACGTGCCAGTCGCGACATCACCGTGCCCATCGGCAGTTCCATCTGCTCGGCGATGTCGCGGTAACTGAAATCCTCGAAATAATACAGGATCAGCGGCGTCCGAAATCCCTCGGGCAATTCATTGAGGGCCTGCTGCAGACGCTCCGGCTCGATCTCCGGCAGCGGCTCCGGCAAGCGCTCCGGCAGATCGCCGACCCATTCCAGCGAGACGACGTGCTCCTGCCTGGCGGCGCGGCGACGGTGCAGATAGGCGTTCCGCAAGATGCTGAACAGCCACGCCTTCGCGCGGGCGGGATCGCGCAGTTGGTCGAGCTTGCGTTGCGCCTGACAGAAGGTGTCCTGCGTCAAATCCTCCGCATCGGCCGCCGACCCACTCAGGCGAAAAGCGTAGCGATAGAGGGCAGCATAGTGCTCCTCGACCAGTGCCTGCACACTCCGTTGACTGCCGGGCAAATTCATGGGGCAAGGTCTCCACCAAGGAATGAACCGGCGCGCGGGCGCTTTATTCCCGCGCGGGGAAAAAAGCCAGGCATTGTGGGCGAAAAAAAACGATCCGCCATGATGCCGACGCGGCCTTCCATCCTTATAAAGCTTCCTCAGCTTACGTCGTTCGCCGGCACGACGCGCTCAACAGCCGCCGCCCGTCTCCTCATTGTACCGAGATGGCCGCTCCGCCGCCCGCGGGATGTCGTTTGCGCGGCCACACGAACGGCAGAAGTCAACTGCGATCGGGAATTCGCGGGAATAAGCGGCGACAAACCGTATCTTAGCGAATGAGGCGTCAGGTGCGGAAACTGGCGCATTGGTAGCTGGGGTTCACTGTGGAAAGGACGGTCGCACCGTGCACAAACTCCTGGGAATGTTGGTTCTGGGGCTCTGCCTCACCATCGGGTTCGGCAGCATGAGCGGCTGCAAGAAGGACACCACCGAAGCCGACAAGGCCGCCGCCGAACTCAAGGCGAAGCAGGAGAAGGAGGCCGCCGAACTCAAGGCGAAGCAGGAGAAGGAGGCCGCCGCTCTCAAGGAGAAGCAGAACAAGGAGCTCGCCGAACTCGCGGAGAAGGAAGCCAAGAAATGGACCCTCCCCAAGGACCAGGGGGACGCCACGGTCAAGGAAGGTGGCACGGCGGAGATCACGATCAAGATTGATCGCGGCATGAAGAACGAGGACGACGTCATGATCTCGTTCAGCGACCTGCCCAAGGGAGTCAAGGTAGAGCCGGAGACCGGGACCATCGCCAAGGGCAAAAAAGACATGAAGTTCACCCTGAAAGCGGACGCGGATGCCCCGGCCGAGAGCAAGGAGGCGAAGGTCACAGCCAAGGTCGGCGAGATGGAGCAGCACGCCAAACTCAAGATCACCGTGCAGAAGAAGAAGTAGGCGCCGCGGCAGCTGGGAGGGAACGCGCTTCGGTTCCCTGGCCTCACGAACCCGCCGCTGACCCGACCCGATGACGATGGGTTGTGGGTGAAGAACGGTTGAGGCCGCACGATTCTGCAGGAGCCGGCCACGCAAGCGTGGCTGGCTCTTTTCCGTTTCCCGAAACGCACGCCCGTCCGAAGGCGCGCTGGACCACGATGCGAAAACTCCGCTGTCTGGGCATCGTGCCGCTGTACCAGATAGCCGTTCCGCCGCCCGCGGGATGTCGTTTGCGCGGCAGTCAGACGGCAGAAGTCAACTGCGATCGGGAATTCGCGGGAATAAGCGGCGACAAACCGTATCTTAGCGAATGACGCGTCAGGTGTGGAAACTGGCGCATTGGAAGCTGTGACTCACTGTGGAAAGGACGGTCGCACCGTGCACAAACTCCTGGGAATGTTGGTTCTGGGGCTGAGCCTCACGATTGGGTTCGGCAGCATGAGCGGCTGCAAGAAAGAGCCGGAAAAGACGCCTGAGAAGAAGGCCGCCGTCACCGAGGGGGACAAGAAATTGACCCTCACGGTCCCCGGCGCTGCGGAGCTCAAGCCAGGCGACACGGCAACCATCGAGGTCAAGATCGAGCGCACGAAGTTTGAGGATCCGGTTGACGTCACGATCTCCGGCCTGCCCGAGGGAGTCACCACAACCGCTGAGGGGAAAATCGCGAAGGACGCCACGAAGCACACGTTCACCCTGAAGGCGGACGCCGCGGCCAAGCCGGGCTCGGCAGACGCGACGGTGATGGCGAAGGGCGCCGGTCTTGAGACGTCCCAGAAGGTCAAGGTCACCGTCAAGGCCAAGGCCGAGGTGGCTCCCCCCCAGGGGGAACTGAAGCTCACGCCTCCCGGCAATGCCGAACTGAAGGACGGCAAGGGGGATGTGAAGATCGCGATTACCCGCAAGAACTTTGATGAGCCGGTCGAGATTTCGTTCAAGGGCCCCGCAGGCGTCACCGCCAAGGATGTGACCATCGAGAAGGGCAAGACGGACGCCACGTTGCACCTGATGGCCGCCAAGGACGCCAAGGACGGTGAAGCCACGGTCACCGCCAAGAGCGGCACCATGACGGACACCGCCACCTTCAAGGTCAAGATCGCGAAGAAGGGCGGGGGCGACTAACCCTGTCGTGAGCAGCGGTTGCAGGCGCAAACCCATCTGAAGGAGCCGGCCGCTTGTGCGGCCGGCTCTTTTCCATTTCCCCGACGGTGATGCCGTCAGGAGCAACGCCGAATGACGATCCGCAAACTGCTCGCTCTGGGCCTGATGCCGGCGCTGCTTCTGGCCTTCGCTGCGGGCTGCGGCGGCGGGGAGGCCGCCAAGAAGGACATCAACAAGGACAAGGACAGGCCCAAGGTCTATCCGTCCGAGCAGGAGAAGGCGCCCGCTGGCAAGTAGGAAGACGGCGGGGATAAACCCCGCCGCTCGTTGGGTTTGCGACGAGCCGCCGGGTTTATCCCGGCGGTTTTGTCTCCTCGCCGCGCTGGTAAATCGGTAGGAAGCGATGCTCGACCGTCAGCGCCAGCACGCTCATCGCGGTGCCATACGCCGGACCGTAGCCGTCACTCCCGATCCAGGCACCGTTCGCTTGCTGGTTGTCCAGCAAGACCTTGTGCAGCTGCGGTCGAAAGAAGTTCCAGTAGTTGTTGCCCAGCTGAAATGTCGCCTGCGCGCAGTAGTAGATCGCGTAGAAGAAGTGGTTTTCGTTCCAGCGCGGCGCATTCTTGATGAGGAACGAGCCCGCTTGCAATGCCTCGCGGCTGTGGTGGCGATCCTTGCCGCAAATCTCCAGACCGAGGATGCCGGTGCCGGTGCAGGGAATGGTGTAGCCGCCGCCGGGCGTGTAGCCGAAACCGCCGGTGCGCGGGTCGCGCGAACGCTTGATGTAATCGACCGCCAGGTCGATGCGTTCCGCCGGCACGTCGCAGCCGAGGTTTTTGGCCGCACGCAGCGCGAGTAACTGCCAGCCGGTGATGCTCATGTCGGCGTCGGGGCTGGCCATGCGATAACGCCAGCCACCGGCATACAACCCCGTCGTCCGTTGCGCCTTGAGGATCACCTCGATCGCCTTTTCCAGTTTCGTTTTCACCTCCTGCGCTCGTTTGCCCTGCATCATGCCGGCGACCTCCGCGAGCATCAGCGTGCAGATGCCGTGGTGATACATTTCATGACCGCCGACCGTGGCGATCAGGCCGTTGGGCTGTTGCTGGCCGAGCACCCAGGTGACGCCGCGCTCGACGACGTCGGCGTAAGGCCCCTCGCCGGGAACGTGGCCGGCGGACAGGAACGCCATCACAGCAAGGGCCGTGATGGCGGGGTTCTTTTCGTTGCCGACGCGCCAGGAGCCGTCGGTTTCCTGGATATTGCGGAGGAAGACAAGGGCACGATCGACGGCCTGCTCGACGCGGTCGCCGCCGGACTGAGCCGCCGGCTGCGCGACCAGGACGAGCGGGACAACGAGGGACGCGGCATGACGCAGCATGAGGTCATATCTCCGGGCCTTGTGAGTCGGGCCAACCGGACACAAACGCCGTTGTGGCACGGTCTCCTGACCGTGCCACTCTTGCGACCGCAGGTCTCCGGGAGTAGCGGGAGACCTGCGGTCAGTCCCCGTGGCACGGTCAGGAGACCGTGCCACAACGGCGCTTGCGGACTTGTGTACGGCTGTGCGCTGTGGGATAATATCCGGGAGGGGGAAATGGGTTGCATTGCATTGCACGTTGACACCCACTCCACCCTCAACTTGCGTCCGTGGTGCGCCTACCAGCCCGTTGAAAAACCCCTCCCCCGGCCCCTCCCCGCAGCGGAGAGGGGGGGAAGCCAGAAAACTCTCCCCTCTCCTTTCAGGGGAGGGGCCGGGGGAGGGGTTTGTCCACGGGCTGTCAAACCTTGGAAGATTACCCGATGCGGACAAGCTTTTCCATGACAAAACGAAAATTGGCAGGGCGGCAGGGCGGCGAC
>DASPXY010001776.1:0-7379 GCA_035637055.1 Gemmataceae bacterium
CCAGCCCCGGCCCCGGGAACGGATGCCGCCATACCGTCGATTCCGGCAGTCCCAACTCCAGCCCTAACCGCCGCACCTCGTCCTTGAACAGATCGCGCAACGGCTCGATCAACTCGAAGCCCAATTCCTTCGGCAGCCCGCCGACGTTATGGTGTGTCTTGATCGTCGCCGCTGCACCGTCCACCGCGGCTCCGCTCTCGATCACGTCGGGGTACAGCGTCCCCTGCGCCAGGAAGTGGGCGTTCTCGATGTGCAGCGCCTCGTCCTTGAAGACGTCGATGAACACGTGACCGATGATCCGCCGTTTCTCCTGCGGATCGCTGACGCCGGCCAGCGCCTTGAGGAAACGCTCGCGGGCGTCCACGACGTGCAGGTCGGCGTGGAAGTTGTCGCGAAAGGTCCGCCGCACCGCCTCCGCCTCGCCCTGGCGCAGCAGCCCGTTGTCCACGAAGATGCACGCGACCTGCGGCCCCACCGCCTTGATCAGCAGCGCCGCCGTCACCGATGAATCAACGCCGCCGGACAGCCCGCAGATCACCCGATGCTGGCCGATGCGCTGCCGCAGTTCCGCGACGCTCTGCTCGATGAACGAGTCCATGCGCCACTGCCCCTGACAGCCGCAGACGTCGTGCAGGAAGTTGCGCAGGATGCGACTGCCGTAGGGCGTGTGGCTGACCTCGGGATGGAACTGCAAGCCGAACACCGGCCTGCTGCGATGACGCACGGCGGCGATGGGACAGGTATCGGTCGAGGCGAGCGGCACGAAATCGCCGGCGACCGCCTGCACCTGATCGCCGTGGCTCATCCAGACGATGGTCTCCTCGGGCACGCCGGCGAACAGGGTATCGTTTTCCAGAACGCGGCAATGAGCACGGCCGAACTCGCGACTTCCCGATGGCTTGACCGCCCCGCCGAGCGCCTGGCAGGCCAGTTGCATGCCATAGCAGATACCTAATATCGGTATACCGAGGTCAAAGAGTTTCGGGTCGCAGAGCGGGGCGCCGGGGGTGTAGACACTCGCAGGGCCGCCGGAGAAGATCAGGCCGCGCGGCTTCAGTTCGGCGACGCGCTCGGCGCCCAGGTCGTGGCGGACGATCTGGCAGAAGACGTTCTGCTCGCGCACCCGCCGGGCGATCAGCTGACCGTACTGCGAGCCGAAATCGAAGATCAGGACGAGTTCACTGTCGTGCAATGGCATCATGCTCCTTTACCGCTTCTCCCTCAGGAGTATCGGCGTCGGAATAGCGGGCGAAAAGGTCTTGCAACGCCGTTTCGTCCTCGATCTCTCCGTCGCTGCGGAAACGCTCCACCTCGATCTCACCATCCTCCAGGAACTCGACCTCCCAGCGCTCCCCAGGGACGTTGATTCTTACCATGAGCGCATTGTCCCGGCTATGCCGCAGTTGGTAGGCGATTTTCGCCCGCTCCAACTGGCGGAGGAATGCCAGCATTTTCGTAAAGAGATCGGTGTTCATTTGTTGTACTCCGGGTCCGAAAGCAATTTGCGGATGGTTTTGTAGCCCCGCTCGCGCCGTTTGGCCCTGGTGTCGATTTCCTCCCAGGTCAGAGGAAGGATTTCGTCCCAGGAAGGCGACCCCTTCGGCAGCGGGGCTTGCTTGAGACTGCCCTTCTTGCCCTTGAGGATTTCCGCGACGGTCTTGCCGGCGTTGCTGGCCATTCAGATCTGCCCCAATTCGGTGGTTTCCGGCTCAGCCCACAAGGTGAACAATTCCTCGAGCATCGTTTCGTCGTGGATCCGCCCTTCGCTGCGGAAGCGTTCGACATCCACGGTGCCATCCTCCAGGAAATCGATCTCCCAGTATTCACCAGGGGCGAATGCCAGCACCGAAAGCGCGCCCTCGCGGTCGTTTTTCAACTGGTAACTGATCCTGGCGTTATCAAGCCGCTCAAGGAAGGCGAGCAATCGGTCGAATGGCGTGGTCATCGGTTCACGCTTTCCCCAACTCGGTCGCTCGCCGCGTCGCGGCCTCAACCGCGTCCATCAGCGCCGAGCGCACGCCGCCGCGCTCCAGCGCATGCAATCCAGCAATCGTCGTTCCGCCCGGGCTCGCCACCATGTCCTTGAGTTCGCCCGTGTGCAGCCCCGTCTCCAGCACCATCCGCGCCGACCCCAGCACCGTCTGCGCCGCCAGCACCGTCGCCACGTCGCGCGGCAAGCCCATCTTGACGCCGCCGTCGCTCAGCGCCTCGATCATCACATACACGAACGCCGGTCCGCTGCCGCTCAGCCCCGTCACGGCGTCGAGCAGTTTCTCGGGCAGGCGGAACGCCCGGCCGACGGCGTTGAGCAACCGGCCCACAAGTTCGACGTCCTCGGGGGTGGCGGTTGCTGCCGGGGCGTAACCCGAAGCGCTCGCCCCCAGCAGGCAGGGCGTGTTCGGCATGACGCGAATCAGCCGTCGCTCCGGTCCCAGGCCGTCGGCCAGCTGCCGCAAGGTGGCGCCGGCCACGATCGACACCAGCAAATGCCGCTGCGCCAAGGTCGCGCGAATCTCGGTCATCACGGCGGCGAGGTTCTGCGGCTTGATAGCGAGCAGCAGGACATCGCTGTTGGCCACGATCTGCCGGTTGTCGGCGACACAGCGCAGGCCAGTTTCCTTCTGATACGCCTCGCGCGCCTGCGGCAGCGGATCGGCGGCGATGACGTGGTCCGGCGTCGCCAACTTCGCCGCCAGCCAGCCGCGCGCCAGCGCCGTCGCCATCTTGCCTGCCCCAAGGAAGCCGATCCGCAGGCCATCGCTCGTTGCCATGAGAACTCTCTTTCCACGTTGAAAGGCCCCGGCGCAGGCCCGTGCGCCTGGATAACTACTTCCGTAGTGTACACGATCTCCACGCAGCGCGTAAATCGGTACAATGCTCTCGATGTCCACTGGCCGCAAGAATAGGAGATCGGAGATGGCGGTTACTGCACCGGAATGGCTGACCAAACGCGGCGGCAGCCTGCAGCCCCATAGCGACGGCCGCACCTGGTATTTCATGCTCCGCGGCCAACCGCAGTACAAACTCGTTCCGGTCCCTGTCGGCGGCAAGTTCGGGTGCGCCATCAGTCAAACGATCAACGGCCAGCGCGTCGAAAGTAGCAGCACTGCCACCTCGCTCGAAGATGCCCTCCGCGCCGGTCTGGAGGATCTGCGCAAGGCGCTCGGCTGGTAACTCGGTGAAGGCAAAAGGAAAAAGGAAAAAGGAAAAAAAGGAAAGCAACGTTTCTTCTTTTTCCTTTTTCCTTTTTCCTTGTCCCTTGTCCTTACACCTCCACCCATTCTCCCGGTTTGAGGATCACTGGTTGGGCTGTCGTCTCCTTCTTCACGCGCGCCGCCCACGCCGCACCGTCCTGCGCGATGAGCGGCCAGGTGTTGTAGTGAATCGGCAACACCTTCTTCGGCGTGAGCAACTTGACCGCGCGCAGGGCATCGTCGGGGCCCATCGTGTAATTGTCGCCGATCGGCAGAATCGCCAGGTCGATGCCCTCCTCGCCGATGAGTCGCATGTCGCCGAACAGGCCCGTGTCGGCCGCGTCGTAGATCTTCTTGCCGTCGTTCGTGGAGATGAGAAAGCCGCACGGATTGCCGCCATAGGTGCCGTCCGGCAGCACCGAACCGTGAAACGCCAGCGTCAGCTTGACACGGCCGAAGGCATGGCCGTACCCGCCGCCGTGCTGCTGACCGTGGACGTTTTTCACTCCTTGCGCCTTCATCCACTCGCTAATCTCGTAATTGGAGATCACCGTCGCGCCGGTGCGGCGGGCGATGGCCACAGTATCGCCGACATGGTCGCCGTGCCCGTGCGACACCAGAATAAAGTCGGCCCGGGCATCGGCCGCCTTGATCGCTGCCGCGGGATTGTCCGTCAAAAACGGATCGATCAGGATATGCCGGCCATCGCTCTCGACGTGCAAACAGGCGTGTCCGAGCCACTGAACGCGCGTCGCCATCGGTATTCCTCCCCAGTTGCATTCCCGCTTGCGGGTTAGCGGGACGAGCGCTCAGCCGCAAGCGGCCAAACAGGATTGCTACGATCAATCAACCACCCGCCCCTGACAACGACAAGGAAAATCCGTGCCTGCCTGTACCGAATTTGCCGGCCCGGCAGACGCGCGCGGCCATTCCTGGTTTGCGCGATTTGAAGTAACCCATTGACGCGCGCTACTCGATCAGCGTATCATCCGAGGAAGATGGGGAGAGTTTGCCGGACAAGCCGGCACCCCCAACCCACCGATGACCGAACTGCGATGACGCAAACGCTGCGATTTCTGACGAACCTCCTTGGCGTGGCGGCGCTGCTGTTCAGCACCACGCCGGGGCTGTCGGCGCAGACGTTGGCCCTTCTCGAAGCCGCATGCCCCTGTCAGAATTGCCGCCAGCATCGCGAACATCGTGCCGAGGCCGGTCAGCAATCGAGTTGCTCCAGGAATTGCACCTGTCCGCGTTGCACGAGCGATCACTGTCACCATCATCACCACGACGACGCCGACGATTCAACCTCCGGTGAAGACGGCGCCGTTCTTGCGGATACCGCCTGTCCGCGATGTCCGTTTTGTCCGGCGGGCACCTGTCACGGTTGCTGCACCGGTCAGCCCCCTTGCGATGTCCCTACCCCCGCCAGCGCCCCGGGGCCGTGGTCCAGCCTGAGTCAACTGTTACCTGATAACCCACTCCTCTTGCCTCCGCCGCTGGCGCACTCCTTCTTGCGCCCGCCCAGGGCCTGATCCCCTGCGCGCAGCGCCATTGCGCGCACACTCCCACGATTTCACGACGACGCCTTCTCAACGAGCGGCGGGGTTTATCCCCGCCGAGCAGACGGCGGGGATAAACCCCGCCGCTCGTTGACCTCCTGTTGCAAGGACAACCTAGTGGCACTTGCCGCCGAGGCGCCGCCGCGCTCCCGCGCGTCCGGCGACGAGGCGCGCTGCGAGGGAATCATGAGCCAGAATACGCACCCCCTGATCGCCCCGGAAGCGAACGCCGTCAAGCAACCGCCGGAGCCGGCGCCCCCGGCCGCCGCGTCCTCCCCCGCGCCGCCGGAGCAGCCACCCCGACCCTCGATCATCTCGTGGTTGTTCGGTTTCGTGCCCTCGCTGCTGATCCTCGGCCTGCTTGGCTACGTGGGCGTCTGGGGCCTCCAGAATGATTGGGATACGAACACCCTACCGATCTTCGGGGAGCCGAAGAAGCCCGAGACGCCGAGCGACTGGTGCGACGATCACGTCGTTCCCAAGTCCATCTGCATCGAGTGCAGCCGAGACAAGAAGACGAAGACCGTGTCCATCTCTGGGGAGACGACGAACCAGTACGGTTGGTGCGACACGCACGGCGTCCATGAATGTCCCCTGGAACACCCCGACATCGCCCAGCTAACGAAGATGCCGCGCATCTACGCGGAGGATCTGGCGCGGGCGAAACGCGCGCTGGACCTGACACCGCGACCGGAGAACCACAAGCCCTGCAAGCTGCACCCCAGAGTTGTCCAGTTCGCCTCCTCGGAGGGGGCCGACCGCGCCAAGATCGAAGTTCCCGCTGTCGAACAAAAACGGCTCGTCGAGGCGATCACGGTCGCTGGCGAAACGACGTACGAACATGGCCTCATCGCCCATCTGGCATCGCGGTTGCCGGGGACCATCTGGCGGGTGCTGAAAAAATACGGCGATTCCGTGCGGCGCGGCGAAGTGATCGCCCTGATCGATGCTGCGGAAGTCGGCCGCGTCAAAACGGAATACCTCCAGGCCGTTGCTCAACTCGACCTGCGCACCACGGTGCTGACACGTCTCAAGGGCGCCGAGGGCGCCGTTCCCGAGGCGAAGGTGCTCGAAGCCCAGACGGCGGTCCAGGAGGCGCAGCTGCGACTGCTCGGCGCTGAGCAGCACCTGGGCAACCTCGGTTTCCCCGTCCACACGGAGACGCTGCGGAACCTGCCGCCCGCCGAGATCGCCCGCCGCATGCAGTTCCTGGGATTGCCGGACGATCTGGTGCGGACGTTTGATGCGCACAGCACCATCAGCACCTTGTTGCCGCTGACGGCTCCGTTCGACGGTGTCGTCGTCGAACGCGAAGCGGTTGCCGGCGAGGTCGTCGATCCCACCAAGATGTTGTTCATCGTGGCCGACCCGCGCATCCTGTCGCTGTCGCTGCACGTGCCCCAGGAGGAGGCCGGCCGGATCAAGCGCGGCGACAAGATCGAATTCACGCCGGACGGTAGCACGAAACCCGCCCGGGGCGCGATTGCCTGGATCAGCCCGGGGGTCGAGCCGAAAACGCGCACCGTCGAGGTCCGCGCCGACCTGGACAACAAGGCCGGACTGTTGCGGGCGGGCGCCTTCGGCTCAGGCCGCATTATCCTCCGCGAGGAGCCGAAGGCCATCCTCGTGAGGAACGAGGCGATCCACTGGGACGGCACCTGCCACATCGTTTTCGTCCGCGACAAGAACTACTTCAAGACACCCGATGCGCCGAAGGTCTTCCACGTACGGTCAGTGCGGATCGGGGCCAGGAGCGACGAGTACACGGAGATCATCGCGGGCGTGCTGCCCGGCGAACTGGTGGCCACGCGGCACAGTGTAATCCTGCGCGGCCAACTCCTTATCGGCAGCATGGGCGAGGGCTGCGGCTGCGGTCACTGATCGAACAGTTGGTAGTTGTCAGTTGTCCCCGTTGTGGCACGGTCTCCTGACCGTGCCACGGAAACTGACCGGAGGTCTCCCGCTACTCGTGGAGACCTGCGGTCGCAAGAGTGGCACGGTCAGGAGACCGTGCCACAACAGCCACACAGACGGGTGGCCCCGGGAGAACGAACTCGTGTTGAACGCGATCATCGACTTTTCGCTGCGCAACCGCCTCCTGGTCATCGTCGGCGTGGTCGCGCTCGGGCTGCTGGGCGGGGTTGCGCTGCGTCACCTCACCATCGACGCCTTCCCCGATACCACGCCCGTCCAGGTCCAGATCAACACCGTCGCCCCGGCGCTCGCCCCGGAGGAGGTCGAACAGCAGATCACCTTCCCTGTTGAGCAGGCCATCGGCAGCCTGCCGCGCCTGGAGAAGCACTACTCCGTCTCCCAGTTCGGCCTGTCGCAGGTCGTGGTTGTGTTTGAGGATGGCACCGACATCTTTTTCGCGCGCCAACTCATCAACGAACGACTGGCCACCGTCGTACTCCCCAGCGGCATTGATCGGCCGCGCATGGGTCCCGTCGCCACGGGCCTGGGTGAAGTCTTCCACTACGTCGTCACCGGCAAGGGCACCGACTTGACCGAGCTGCGCACCCTGCATGACTGGGTCATCAAACCCAAGCTGCGCGCTGCGAAGGGCACCGCCGAGGTCAACGGCTGGGGCGGCTACGAGAAGCAGTACCTGGTTCGCATCTACCCC
>DASPXY010001777.1:0-7028 GCA_035637055.1 Gemmataceae bacterium
TTGAACGTCTTCTCAACGCGACCGCCACCCCAGTCCGCATCATGGGGCCGGAGTTGCCTCCAACTGTCCCGCCGCCGCACGGTCGGCCAGCACCAGGGCCTGGTCCCGGCGAACCCGCCCGGCCGGAATCGACGGATCGCCATCGCGCAGGCGCACGAGCATTCCAGCCTTCTCGCCGCCGTTCACCAGCCACAGAATGCGCCGAGACCGATTGATGATCGGATACGTCAACGTCATCCGGCGTCTCCCCTGGTAGATCCCCGTCAGCGCCACGTCGGTGTCGGTGACGTCGAGAACCGGATCACCGGGCACCAGCGAGGCGGTGTGGCCGTCGGGACCGAGACCCAGGTGGACGAGGTCGAGGACCGGCACCGAGCTGACAATCTCCTGAAGCGTGAGGGCGTAACCCGCGGCCGCGGCTTGTAGGTCGGGCGCCTCCACCGGCATGGCATGGATCTGCTCGGGGCGCAGCGGGGCATGCCCCAGCAGGCTTTCGCGCAGGTGAGTCAGGTTTCGATCCGGGTGTCCCGCCGGGGCCACACGCTCATCCACCTGGACGACGTGGACGAGTTTCCACGGGACGTCTTCGCCTGCCAGGGCACGTAGCATGAGCCAGGGAGTGTGGCCGCCGCTGACCGCCATGACGAAGCGGCCGCGCGCGGCTGCGGCCGCCCGAGCCTCCGCGGCGATGATCGCTGCTGCCTTTCGGGCGACGGCATCGACATCAGCGAGTATTTCAATCTTCATCGGAGTGTCTCCAATCCGGATTCGCCTGTCACGGTCGGGTTCTGCCAACCTCCGGTGGGTGAGCCGGTCTGGTCGCGACCATTCAAGGCAACTGCCGTGCCGAGGAGGTGCGGGGGCGGGGCATCTTGATCGGCTTGCGTGATTCGGGAGCATTGGCCCCCTGAAAATGGATTGTATTGCGCGCGCACACACAACCGCTGCCGGAGCCATCCCGGAGAGACCGGATCGTCGTTCCTGTGGTAGCCGAGTTACCGGGCCAGGTGGAAGATCTATCACTACACCCGGTCCCGGTATCACACCAGCAGCCCTACGGGATTGACGCCGGACGTCTTCGCTGTGGCCAGTGAGATCAAGCCCGACGCCGCGCTGGTCGGCGCGGCCATCATGATGTTGTCGTCCGTGAACCGGGGCGGTGAGCCAGCCCGCTGCCGGGATCTGGAGATCGCCGCCTACCTGTCGCGAGCCGGTCGAGCCGTCCGAGTTGCTGGAGGCGGTCTTGACAGCCGTGGGCAGACTGGCGGCGCCCATGCCGGTAAAGCGTCACTCTCCCTGCTCCACTGGCGCAGGGGAGTGGAAGTCCACGCCCTTCGAGGTCGGATCGCGTGGCCGCTGGCCGCCGGTCGAAACTCCTGCGATTGACCCCTCGTGGCTTGGTCGGGATAATCAAGCTGATGACCACCACCGCCAAGGCCGCCCACAAGATGAGGAGGGGTGCATCGTGTCAACCGACATCGACCAGAGAACCGAGCAGCCCCCTGCCACGCGGGCTGACCTGGCCCGCCAACTCCTGGCCCGTGTGGAGCGGCTCGCCCTTCGCCTGAATGAGGTGTCGCTGGCTGCCGAGATTCAGCTACTCAAGCGGGAACTTGTACGTGCCCATCCCGTCCTGTCGGTCCGACCCGGGGACAATAACTTCCTCTCTGTCGTCGCGCTGGCCGAGGCGGCCTTGGCGTCCTTAACCTGGAAGGGCTATACGCCTGGTGTGCTGGACGCACTGCGGCAGGCTTTTGCGGCCGGCCTGCGCGAGGGGGAGTTCCCCTTCGCGGAGTACGATGCCCTTCGCCGGCACTTCAAGGCGTCGGGCATCCCCACCGGGCCAACCATCGATCTGTCCTCGCCCGACCTGAACGAGGACGAGGATGGCCCGCAAGCGTAGCCCTGCCCGACTCCTGCTCGACACGTCCGCTGTCGTCCATCAGCTGCACGGACACACGCTTCAGCAGGCCGCTGTCCGCAAGGCCACCACCGGTGGCGAGGTGCTGGTGCCGGTCTTCGTCCGCATGGAATACCTGCGTGGCGTGATCTTGAACCTGATCGAGATGTGGTGCCTCATCCGCGAGTCGGTTACGGTTCAGGACGCCTTCATCGACTGGTCGCAGAAGATGCGGCAAGAGCGGAAGCTGAAGGTCATCCTCAGGACCGTGCCGCACTGGCTGGGCGGACATGAGGACTGGCAGTCGAAGGACGTGACCCTTCGCCGGCTGGGCGACCTTATTCTGCGGATCATCTGCGACTTCGACGAGGCCCACCCGCGCCCGCCAGACGATCCGCTAGCGTGCGTGCTGGGCCGGCTTGACATCCCCCGCCAGGGCTACGACGACGACCTGCTCCTCGACTTCTACCAACGGTTCACGGTGGTGCAGGAGGGCGTGCCCAACTGCCGGCTCTGCGACTTCCGCAAGGCCCAGCGTCAGCGCCTGCGCCGCGGGGAGATCGACCTGACCAGTCCCGAGGTGCGATCGCGGCTCGCGTCCAACCCCGGCTTCGTCCGCCAGTCGGAGCAGGCGGAGGAGGCCGCGAACACCAAGGCACGTGCCCCGTCGTGCGACTGGTGCGCGCGGCTGGGCGACACGATCATCGCCCTCCAGGTCGAGCGCGGCGTCACGGTTGTGACGGCCGACCGCACCTTTGTCCCCCTGGGCGAACTTTTTGGCCGGACCGTCGTCCTGCTCCCTTCGCTGGCGGAACTGAAGCGGCGCGAGCAGGATGCGTGAGCCCTCCGGCGAACCACACAGGGACCACTGTCGCCTCACGGTGCGTGTTCCTCCCCGCGCTCGTTCAACGGCAGATCGGTCCGGCCGGTGTGTTGGTGCGAATCGGTCCAGGCCGTGTCGCCGTGCCGGGCGAGATAGAGCTTTGCCAAAGCGGATACCATCGAGTGCCTCCTGGAGTAAGTTTGTTCGGGACCAAGCACCATGCGGCCGTTGCGGCCTCGCCTCACGGCTCCGGACCGAACACGGCCTTGCTCTTCCGTTCCGCCTCACGAATGATCTCGTCCACCTTTTTCAGTTCCTCGTCCTCCTTGGCAAGCATTTCCTCAATGGGCTTGAGGATTTCCTTGGCGATCTCATCATCGGACCGGGGCTCGGGATCAATGCTCATGACGTTCCTCCAGTTGGGTTCCTCGGTTGCTTCCCACGAATGCCAGGTGATCAGACGTTATCGGCGGCGGTGTCGGCGCCACGCGCCCCGGCCGCCTTGCCCGTCTGGCCCCATCTCCAGTCCCGGATCTCCGGCATGTCCTCGCCGTGCCGGTAGATGTACTGCTTGTGATCAATCAGCTTGTCGCGCAGCAGCTGCGTGAAGTATAGCCCGCGACAAAAAATCTGCAACTCGGTCTTGCCGTTGAACCGAGTGTCCCCGACAACGGGAACATGAGCGAAGCGAAGTCCTCCACCTACGAGTTGCGGGTCCGTGCCGTCCAGGCCCTCGAAGACGGTATGCCCCTCACCCAGGTCGCACAAGCCTACGGGATTGATCGTACCACTCTGTACCGCTGGCGGCTGCGTGCCGCACAGGCGGGGGGCACCCAAGGGTTGCTCCGAACTCCTGGCAGTGGCCGCCCACGGAAGCTCCAACAGTTTACTTCCCAACAGTGGTATGACTTGGTCCTGCAACCCGCCTCGACCTTCGGTTTCGAGACCGACTTCTGGACGGCCAAGCGGCTCCATCAAGTGGTGACGCAGCATTGGGGAGCCGAGGTTACCGTGCGGACCATCCTCCGACGCCTTCAGGAAGCCGGCTTGACCTACCAGAAACCCACCCGCGAGTATGCCGAAGCCGACCCCATCGCCCGCCAGCAGTGGCTCCAGGGGACGCTGCCCAAGATTCGCTCGGCGATCCGGGAATATCGGGCACTGTTGTCCTGTGAGGACGAAGCCAGCATCTCCCTGACGGCCCTGCTGGGCAAGACCTGGGCCCCGCGTGGCCAGACCCCCAAACAGAAGTTACCGGCAAGCGCGGCTCGGTCCCCGTCATGTCCGCCATCAACGCCCAAGGCCGGCTCGTGTTTCGGTTCTACGACAAGCGGATCACCTCCACGGAAGTGATCGAGTTCCTGGAGCAACTCCTCCGCGCGCATCCGCGTCGTCATCTGGTGGTGGTGATGGATCAGGCTCCCCCCCACACCTCGAAATTGACCACCGACTACATCCAAGGGCAACGGCGACTGCATGGCTTCCACCTGCCAGCGTATTCACCGGATTGGAACCCGGACGAAAAAGTCTGGAACCACCTCAAGCACCAAGAACTCAAGGGCCACCAAGCCAAGACCAAGACCGAGATGCGGGACTTGGCGGAACGCAAGCTCATTGCCATGTCCCAAAACCCCGAACTCCTTCGGGGGATCTACTTCCGATGTTGTGTTGCAGATTTATTGTCGTGACCCATACCAGAAAAACCACAGCCCACAGGGCGATCTGGGTCAGGTGCATCGCGGCCGTAATGAGCGCGACGACCATCATGACCGCGACCTCCCTCCAGAATCCCGAGGCAGTGCGCCCGGCTCGGGTCAAGTACACCAGCAGCCGCACGATGGGGGCTGTCGCCATGGCGTAAGCCAGCACGTTGACGAGCAACATGCCGGCGCCGACCAGGAGGGCCAGGATCACGCTTCGCATCTCCGCGCCACTACTTCTGCGCCGCCTTCGCAGGCTTTGGCAGAGGTGGGACGTCCGCGTGAGTTGGCGCCTTGACCACCATCACCGGACAGCGGGCGCGGCGGATCACCTCTTCGGTCACACTGCCGAACAGGAGGTGTTTCACCCACGAGCGCCCGAGCGTCCCCATCACAATGAGATCGCACCCGCGCTTCTCCAGCAGGTCGAGGATGTGGGCCACCGTCGGCTTGTCGGCGACGATTACCTCGTGCTCGACCCGGACCTGCGGGTCTCGGGCCTGGAGTGCGAGGAGGCCGCCCCAGAGGTTCTTCCCGTTCTCATCTCGCACGTCTGCCGGGGACGGACCTTCCGCCGTGACCACTGCCGGCGGTGCGGCAACGTGGAACGCCACGACGGATGCCCCAGTCGCCTTCGCCAGGCTGTGGGCGACGCGGAACGCCTCGTCAGCGTGCGCGGAAAAATCAGTCGGAACGAGGATCTTGTGAATCGCGTTCATGGATGTCTCCTTCACTTGTTACTGCGCCGCGGGTTGTTGCTCGAACTCCCGGCGGGTGTCCTCGTCCACGAAGTAGTAGGTCTTCCCGTTGCGCTCCAGGGTGGATGAAGCGAGGTACTTGGGGAAACGGATCTTGGCGACGGGATCCTCGACGAGTTGGTCCTTGAGGTGCTCCTTGAGCTCCGCGTCCTGGCGCACGAGGCCAATGTACGCCTTCACAAAGGCGACGATCCTCTCGTCGAACCACTGGACCACCGCATCGTCCTGCACCGCGTCGAGGGAAAACTCAAGGACCGAATGCTTGTCGTAGCGAACCAGCACGGGGATGATTTCCTGGGTGCATTCCAGGCGGACGTGGTTCACATCCGGGTCCGGAAACACTTCAAACAGTAAGGTCACCTTCGCCACGGTGGCGGCGAAGGTCAGGTTCATTGCCCGCGTGTGTTCGCGAACAATGGGCTCAGCCTTGACCACGGCCTTGAACCGCTCGATGAAGGCGGCCAGGCGAGGCTTCAGCAGTTCGATGAGGTGTTTGGCCACGGTTTCGTAGCGCTGGAGCCGCGGCCCACGTTCCCGGTTCGCCCGCACCACCTCGGCCCAGGCCTTTTTTTCGGCTTTCACCTCCGCCGCGAGTTCCTCGTCAATCCGGTGAATAAGGGTGCTAACGTCCGTCATTGTGTCAATTCTCCTTGAGGGCTTCCGTGATCGTTGGATGCAGGCTTTGGGAGGGGTTAAGGCAATCGGCGTGCCGGGGAGGTGAGGTCGCTGTTTTCCGTGGCCAGATAAGGTCCAGGGCATGCCCGAGATGGTTTCTGCCTTGCTTTTCGGAGCGAGCAGTCGGTGAGGTGGCAGTTGTCTTACCAGGCCGGTTGGAACATCTGCCATCAGGCTCAGACGTTTCCTCCTGACACTTCTCAGCGAACCTTCATCGTTCGCCTCAGGTATAACCGGCCCCGGGCGGCGCGTGCAGGCCCCGCGCCGCTCGCCACATCAGCAGCGCTACCGGCAGCCCCAGGGTCAACATCATCAGGCTCAGGAAACGCAGGCCTTCGCGGAAACCGAAGGCGACACTCTCGACTGCCGCGAACGTACCCAGGACTCTCCCGGTTTCCTGCTGGAGATTCGGGCCGCTCAAACCGCGCTGCTGGTAGTAGTCCGCGACACGGGTTCCGGCGTCCGATACGGCGGGCCGGTTGGTGCTGAGGTTAAGGCGGTAAGTGTCCAGCGCCCTGTCGGAAGAGGCCTTGATCACCGTCGCCGTTGCGGTCGGCACCGTGATGATCGGCACGACAAGGCCAACGACGGCCAGGGTGCCGGCGTAGAGGAAGTCCTTGGGGTTCAGCCCCTCGATCTCGTCGGTCAGGAAGACGGGCGGGATCAGGCCCAGGAACGCCCCCCAGCAGGCCAGGATCAAGGACACGTGCTCTTTCGGCGTAAAGTTGTCCAGCGACGATAACCACCAAACACAGGCCGCCGTCCCCACCATCCCCACGATCAGCCAGACGTGCCGCAGGCTGCGCCGGTGGAACCAGGTCGTCAAGAACGTGGTACTCGCCATGGTCAGAGTGGTGGGCACCATCAGCCAGCCGGCGGTGGTCCGCGGGTAGGCACGCAGCTCGGTGGCGTACAGGCCGACGATCGTGAGCACGGCCACCAGGTTCAGGAGCATCAGCCCGCGCATCGTCATGGCCAGAACGAAGACGCGGGTTCGCAGCAACCGCTTCAAATGCTCATCGGGGCTGAGGCCCGACCCGAGCCAGACCACAAGGACGACGGGTAGCGCGACGCAGAGGATGACGGTCAGGGTAAAGGCGTCGGAGGTCCAGCCCCCCCACTTGCGATACCAGCTGAAGGCAAACGTGACCGCCACCACCCATGCCGTGAAG
>DASPXY010001778.1:0-5837 GCA_035637055.1 Gemmataceae bacterium
ACACCAAGAAGGAGAGGAAAAGAAGATGGGGATTATCGTGACGGAAAAGGCGGCGCGAGCCGTCAAGCGGATTATTACCGAGCAGCAGCAGAGCGGCTTGCAGCAGGCGGGCCTGCCGCCCGAGGCCCGTGACGTCTACAATGCCCTCTACGCCGATCTCGGCCGGGCGCCGCTGCTAGACGAGATGGCGGCCAAGATGGGTATCTCCGAGGAGGAGATGAAAGAGAAGCTCGGCCCAACCGCGACCGCCTTCGGCAAGATTCACCTGCGCATGCGGGTCGTCGGCGGCGGCTGCAGCGGCTTCCAGAACAAACTCGACCTCGATCCGGTCGTCAACGAGAAGCTGGATGAGGTCTTCGAGTTCCACGGCATCCCCGTGGTCGTCGATCGGCGCAGCCTGATGTACCTGGATGGCGCCCAGGTCGATTACCACGATGACCTGACCCGGCCTGGCTTCAGCATCAGCAACCCGAACGCCAAGAGCCATTGCGGCTGCGGCAGTTCGTACTCGATGTGAGTCATGCTCTTTCTCCCCTCTCTCTTCGTGGGAGAGGGGAGTTCTCCCCACCCGCACGACGTGATCGACTTTGGCTTTCAGGGAAGAACGGGATGAAACTCGCCAAGCAACAAGAAGCTCGCCGGCTCAGGGCGGAAGGATGTTCGATCAAGGAGATCGCGAGGTCGCTGGAGGTCTCGAAGGGCTCCGTCTCTGTTTGGGTTCGGAACATTCCTGTGAGCGAGGAGCACTTGAACGGACTGATCCAGAGGGTGAGGCAAAATGGTGCAGACGTGGGACGTGCAAGGGCGGCTGGCTACCGAGCGCTGGATCAGAAGGAGCAAGAGGAGGGATACCACCGAGCCGTCTGTGATCCTATGTTCCGGTTGATCTGTGGGATGTACTGGGGAGAGGGATCGAAGAGGAATCACCTGTTCCAGATTTCCAACTCCGATCCTCGATTCCTCGCTGTGATTTGCTCCTGGTTGAAGGCTGTGGGCGTGGAGCCTTCCACTGTCACATTCAGGGTCCAGTATCACTCGGCAAACGGCTTCTCCGAACAAGAGATTGTCGATCACTGGGTAACCGAGGTATCCTACTAGGAGTGCGTCCTTACGAAATGTAGAGGCGTGGAAGCAAAAGAGCCTTCCCAGACCAAATTGATCGGAAAATGCCCGTATGGCACGTGTGCCATCTACGTTCGCAAGAGTCGAAGGCTCTTCAATCTTGTTATGGGAGGAATTGAATATCTGAGCGCAACATTCAGGGGCGATTAGTTTAACGGCAAAATGCCAGACTTACATTCTGGAGTCGGGGGTTCGATTCCCTCATCGCCCACTACCCTTACCACCCTATTTCGCGAGTTTGTCGATCGTCATTTCGAGGCTGCGGAGTTTCTCGTCGCCGTCGCCCACGCGAATCAGCCGTACGATGCCTTTTCGATCGATCAGCACCGACTGGGGGACGCTCGTCACCCCGTAGGTATCGCCGAAGATTTTGCTCGCCTCCTCGGGAGCGAGCCGCAGCAGCGGGTACGTCAGCTGGCGATCCGTCGCGAACGCCTTGAGCGCCATTTCCTCCTGCTCGCGCGTCGCATTCTTCGCCTTGAACGCCTTGCCCGACGTCGGCTCGAAGCGCGACCAGCGCCACTGCTCCGCGGCCTTGTAGTCGTAGACGGGAATCACGAACACCTCGAAGCCGTCGCTCTTGTGTCTCGCATACCACCCATCGGCCGTCGATAGTACATTCCAGGTAGGGCTTTTCGAGAGGTGGCCGAAGACGAGCAGAACGACCTTGCCCTTGAGATCGGCGAGCCCTTTGAACGTACCGTTGACCGCGTACTCGGCCTTGAAATCTGGGGCCGGCTTGCCGAGCAGGGCCTCGTGTTTTGCCTCATCAGCGCGGGCGGCCCCCAACAGCGACAGGGCCAGGATCAAGAACAGCAACGATCCCCTTTGGGGATACTTCATGGATGCCTCCGCACGCTGGGCCTTGCCTGTCGACTGAGAGCGGGGCGCACCGCCCCTCCCGAGTATGGAGGAGTGTAACGACGCGCGACACCCCTCACAAGCGCATCGTTGGCAAAATAGGCAGGGAATGCGGAGGAGATTGCCGGCTGCGCAAAGTAGACCGACCCAACAGCGCGAGTTCCTCGAACCGGAACTTGATGGGTCGTGTCTGCTCTGCGGAGGGATGTCATGAAGAATGCCTACCTGATCGGTCCCACCGTGTACCTGCGCCCCGTGGAGCGCGCCGACGCGCCACTGTTGCAATCCTGGATCAACAATCCCGAGATCGCGCGGACCCTTCTGGGTCGGCCGCCGATCAACCTGCAGGCCGAAGAGAAGTACATCGACCACGTGACCCACAGCGAACACGACCTGGTACTGTTGATCGTCCTGCGCGAGACCGATCGAGCCGTCGGCGCGACGGGCTTTCACGAGATCGACTTCCGCAACCGGCAGGCGTGCTTCGGGATCACGGTCGGCGAACCGGCGACAACAAGTAAAGGCGAAGCTAAGAGCAAACGGACAAAATGCCTGTGCATTGGCGAACGGCCAGCATAAGCCGGCCGTTCGCCAAAATCGCCGCCGCAACGGGCGCGGGACGTCTGGCCTTGACAGTGCTTGGCGTCCCGGCATACTTCGCCGCTTCGGGTAAAGTTGCTGGGAACCAGTCCCGAGTGCCGAGTGATGAGGAAGGAGGATTGTGTGCTGAGTGAAGATAGGCAAGCCCTGTCCTCACCTTTCACTCATGACCCTTCACTCGTTACTCACGATGCATCACTCGAAGCAAACCTGAGGAGGTTGACATGAGATCCCCGCGATCCGTCGCGGTCGCTCTGCTTGCCGTCGCCTTGACGCTGACGTCCGCGATCACCGCGAACGCCGGCATTTACGTCGGGGTGGGGTTTGGCGGCCCGGTGTACCGACCCTACTACCGCCCCTACGGGTACTATCCCTACTACCGACCTTACGGCGTCGGCCTGTACGTGGCCCCACCGCCGGTTGTCTACGCCCCGCCTGCCGTGGTGGTGCAGCCCGCCCCGGTCGCTGTTCAGGCGGTGCCGGTGGCGGTCCCGTCCACCCCGGTCACCGCCCAGTCCGAGCCGCCCGTCGCCGCACCGGCGCCGACGGTTTTCCGGGCCGCTTCTCAGGCTGAGCCGTTGCCGGCGGTAAATGACGCGGAAGTGAGCCGCAACCTGCAACTCCTGACCAACGCCGACGAGCGCGTCCGCGCCGACGCGGTCATGCAGCTGGGCCGGCTGAAAGCGGAGCGAGCGGTCGATTCGCTGAATGCGACCCTTGCCGGCGATCGCAGCCCGATGGTGCGTGAGGCGGCCGCCCGCGCCCTGGGCCTGATCGCCTCGACGCGGTCGTTGACCGCGCTGACGTACGCTGCCCAGGCCGACAGCGACCGCGAAGTGCGCCACAGCGCCCAGTTCGCCGTGGAGACCATCCGCACCAGTCTGCGCCGCTAAAGCAGTAGACAAAATCATGAAACACAAAATCATGGAAGACAAAAAAGGGCTGGACTTCTCCTCTCTTTTTTGTCTTCCATGATTTTGTGCTTCATGATTTTGTCTACTCTTTCAGACAGCAGTCGAGCCGCAACGGCTACTTCTCCGTTTTCTTCTTGCCAATCCGGGGCTGTGGCCACCAGTGCAGCACGGTGAGCAGCGGCCGCGGCCGGTTCGGGTCGCGGTCGAGCACGATGGTATTGTCCGTCGTGATGATGCTCTTGCGCACGAAGCGCGCGTTCATCGACTTGTCCTTGTTGATGATCAGTCCCCCATCCTTGGAGAGCGCGACCGTCGCCGGGTTGCCGTCGAGGAACTCGTCCACCGTCAGCAGATCGTCGTAGCGAATGTTGCCGTAGTGCATCGGGATGATGTACTCGCGCGGCTTGAGTTGGGCCTGCACCTTCTTCGCCTCGCTGCCGTTGAGCGTGTACACGCCGCCCACCGGGATGAGCAGCACGTCCACCTCGCCGATCTTCTTAATCTGCTCTTCTGTCAGCGTATGGCCGAGGTCGCCCAGATGGACGATGCGCCAGCCATCGACTTCGATGATAAAAATAGTATTCAGACCGTTCTTCATACCCTCGACGTCATCGTGGTAAGCGCCGACCGAGCGAATGCGAAATTCCTTGAACTGCTCCTTGACCTCATTCCATTTGATATCCTTGCCCTTGCCGACCAGGCCGGGGATGACCTTGAAGTTCTTGTCCTTGTAATTGATGAACACCTCCTTCTGCGTGTGATCGTTGTGGAGGTGGCTGAACAGCACACAGTCGGCCCGCAGTTTCTCGACACGGCCGTATTCCGGGATGTCGTGCGGGTCGATGGCAAGGGTGGTGGGGATCGTGCCCTTCGTGGACTTGATGAGGAAGAACGACTGCCCATGCCAGCTGATGGTGACCTTGCCGGCATCACCGGCATTGACCGCGAGGCTTGCAACGGCGATTGTGGCCAGGGCAACAAGAGAGCGGATCATGGGGGGAACTCCTGCACGTTCACTAGGACGATGAATTGATCATAGCCGCTTGCGCGTCAGCGTGGAAGGCCGAGGAACCAGCGCATCAGGTCGTGTCCGTGGGCGAAGGTCAGCGGACTGGCCGCCGCGACGGCCTCGTCGTAGGTCGCCTGTCCGTGCGGGTCGATGCCCGTACCGGCGACGGCGAACGGCACTGGCCCATGAGCGTGCGCTCGCGTCCTGAGCGTCGTGCGGTGGTCGGGTTCGACCAGGATGCGCCAGTCGCCGTGCTGCGGCAGCGCCTCCAGCAGCGGGCCGACGATGTGCCGGTCGATTTCCTCCAAAGCCTTGACCTTGGCGTCGGCGCGGCCCTCGTGCGAGGCTTCATCGGGCGCCTCGACATGGACACAGACGAGGTCGTGCGTTTTGAGCACCTCCACCCCGTAGCGGCCCTTCGCGGCGTAGTCGGTGTCGAGATAACCGGTCGCCCCCGGCACGTCGATGCGGTCCCAGCCGAGGAGCACACCGACGCCGCGAACCAGATCGACGGCGCTGAGGATCGCCCCGCGCTTGCCGTAAACGTCCGCGAACGTCCGCAAAGTCGGTGCCTGTCCCTGGCCCCACAGCCAGATTTGGGTCGCTGGTCGCTTGCCCGCCGCGACGCGAGCACGATTGACCGGATGGTCGCTCAGCACCTCGCGACTGCGCCGCATCAGTTCTTGTAGCAACTCGGCCCCCGGCCCTGTGGGCAAGTGGTCGGCGATGGGGCGATCAGGGACGTCGTGCGGCGGTTCGGTGCGGGTCTCGTCCGTGAAGGGTGCGGGTAGCCCTCGGGGGCGAACGATCAGCAAGTTGCGATAACTGACGCCGGGGCGGAACTCCAGCGTGACCCTGGCCCCCTGCGGCCCTTCCGCCGGGGTGAAGGTGCCGCCAAGAGATTCCGCGATAGCGGCCATCAGCGCCACGCCGTCGTCGTTGCTAATGTGGCCGGCGGTGAAGTCGCGCATCTCCTCCCGCTCGACGGTGACCAGGTTGCAGCGGACGGCCCAGTCCTCCGGGCCGAGCGCAATGCCCATCGCGGCGGCCTCCAGGGGCGCCCTGCCCGTATAGACGGCCAGGGGGTCGTAGCCAAACAGACTGAGCGTGGCGACATCGCTCGCCGGCGTGAGCGTCGGCGGCACGTTGTTCGACAGGCCAACCACGCCGGCACGGGCCACGCGGTCCATGTTCGGGAGTTGAGCCGCTTGCAGGGGAGTCTTGCCGCCGAGCGCCTCCTGCGGCTCGTCCGCGCAGCCGTCGGGGATGATGATCGCGTATTTCATGCTGGATTGCCCCACCGAGATGAAGAATGAAGAATGAAGAATGAA
>DASPXY010001779.1:0-3494 GCA_035637055.1 Gemmataceae bacterium
TGCGGTCGATGGGATGTTCGAGGCCCTCGCGCGGCGGCGGCAGCGTGGGGCGGCGCGGCTTGAGCGGGGCCGCGTAGGTGCTGACCTTGAAGGTGAAGCCCGCATCCCAGGGCAGCCCGGCGTCGATCCACGCCTTGACTAACTCGACCTCGGCAGGCGAGAGCGGCTTGCCCTTCGACGGCATCCGGAGTTCCGGGTCGTTGCTTGTGATCCGCTTGTACAACTCGCTCGCGGCGCTCTTGCCGGGCACGACGACCTTCGCTTTCAGGAGGTCTTCGCGCGTGTCGAGCGACAGGCTGCCCTTGTACTTGCCGTTGGTGTGACACTCGGCGCAACGGGCCTTGAGAATCGGCACGATATCGTGGGCGAAATCGATCTTTTTCGGTGCCTGGGCGAAGCCGGGGCCAGCCGCGCTCAACATGAGGGATAGACCGTAGCCGAAAACGAGGACTGCCCGCCTGAAGAGACGACGCTGAAGCGGTTGGTTCATGGTGGTTGGTCTGCCTGTACTACCCGGCGGTTGGCTCAGGGGAATCGCTGTTCAGATTACGAAGTCGGCCGTGCCCGCGACAGGGCCTGTCGGGTGTGCTGGTCGGGTCGGCCGTATGTCGGAATGGATAATCATTGAATCCAGCCACCCGAGGGGGTAGGGTTGGGTTATTGTTTGGCGACCTGCGTGGCATGCCGTCAACGGCTGGAGGGCCCGCACAGAGAGGATGCGCGGGTCTGTCTCAAGTAGCGACGACCTGAGAGGGGTACGGGATGTTGCTCACCAACCTCAAGTTCCTGGTGCCGTTGACGCTTGGAGGGGTGGCCGTCGCCCTGGCGCCCGGCGTGGCCACGCACCCAGCCAGCGCTTCAAGGCCCGACAATATCCTGCAGCCGGCTGCAACCCAGACCGACAAAGGCAAGGCCGGGAACGACAAGACGGATGCCTTTGGCGACCCGCTGCCGCCTGGCGTGGTTGCCCGGATGGGGTCGGGACGGTTGCGCCATGCGGGGCCGGTACTCAAACTGGTTTTCACCGCTTCGGGGAAACTTGTCTCGACCGGGTATGACGCCACGGTTCGGCTGTGGGACGGCAAGTCGGGCAAGGAACTGTTCCGGCTGGAGGCAGGAGAAGCCTGGGTCCAGGGCCTGGCCGTCTCACGCGACGAGACGCTTGTTGCTGCGGGCGGGGATGCGATCTACGTCTGGGATGCGCGCACCGGGAAAAGGCTTCACCGACTCCAGGGCGCCAAACCGTTGACCTATGCCGTTGCCTTTTCTCCTGATGGCACTCGCCTGGTTTCGGGTGACGGGGACGACGCCTTCCGCCTGTGGGACACCGCTTCCGGCAAACTGCTGCGGACCTTCTCCGCCGACAAGACCTTTATTCCCCAGGTGGCGTTTTCGCCGGACGGGAAAATGCTGGCCAGCAGCCACGCCCTCACCGTCTGGCTCTGGGATCCGGCCACCGGCAAGCAACTCCGCCAACTTCGGGGACACGAAAGCACCGTTCATACGCTGGCCTTTTCGCCTGACGGCGGGATCGTGGCCACGGGAAGTTATGACCAGACGATCCGCCTGTGGGACGTGTCCACCGGCAAGTTGCTGCGCGTGTTGAAAGGCCATACCCACCAGGTGCTTTCCGTGGCGTTTTCGCCCGACGGCAAGCAGTTGGCCTCGGCGGGTGGGGACAACATGGTCCGCCTGTGGGCGGTTGCATCAGGAAAAGAACATTTGCAAATCCGCCAGGGACCGTGGGAACGTGAGAACGTCAACTGCGTGGCCTTTTCACCCGATGGGACCACGCTCGCGGCGGGCAGCAATCAACTCCGTATTCGCCTCTGGGACGCGGCCACGGGCAAGGAAAAGCAGATGCCCGGCGGTCGTGGCGGCGCCGTCAACGCCCTGGTCTTCACCCCCGATGGCAAACAGCTAATCTCGGGATGCTCCGCCGGCACGGTCATCGGCTGGGAGGTAGCCACGGGCCAGGAGCGGCGGACTTATTCGCGCGACTGCCACACGGTCCACGCGCTGGCGCTATCGCCGGACGGTCGAACCTTGGTTGCCGGCTGCGGGCTGGCCACCTTCGCATGGAATAGTGCCACGGGTGAAGAGGTTTTCAAAGCCCCAGGCGGTCCAGGCTTGCGAATCGCTTTCCTGCCGCAGGGGCGGTTGCTGGCTTGCGACGGTTGGCGCGTAAACAAGCTCTGGAACCTTGCCACGGGCAAGCCAGTCGGCGAAGTGCCGCCTGGTGTCCTGGCTGCGCTTTCCGACGGCCGCATTCTCTATCAGAAAGACAACTCGCTGTTTCTGCACGACCCAACCGCCCCCAAAGACGAGGTCGAGATCAAACTGCCAGTGCCGAAACCGCCGCCGTTCGATGAACTCAAAGGCAAATTGCTGTTCAACCTGGTAGGGGTGAACTGTGCAGCCGTTTCGCCGGATGGCAAGACCTTTGCCACGGCCAGCCAGGCCTATCTCACCAATAAGGTGGAAGGCTTTGGACACTACGCCCTTTATTACGAAGAAGCCCTCCATTTCTGGGAAGTGTCCAGCGGCAAACTGCTCTCGAAGATCACCCTCCCGTGGGTGGCCTGGGGGCTGCACGGACGGATCGAATGTCTAGCGTTTTCTCCGGACGGCCGCACTCTCGCCGGTGGCGGCAGGGCGGTCGGCGACCAGCGTGTGCCTGCCGCGACTGTGCTCTTTTGGGATGTGCTCTCGGGGAAAGAAATCCATCAGATGCAGATTCCGCGGCTGGCGGGAGAGAATACAGTCGCCTGCCTTGCTTTCTCCCCCGACGGCAAAACGCTGGCTACCGGGGGCTGCGATACAACTGTCCTGGTTTGGCAGCTGCCCCCGGCCATCGCAGCGCGGGCAACCAAGCGTTAGGGGCCGTAACAAACCCTCGTGGCTTTCAGGAGGCCGTTCATGCGATTCCTCGCCGGCGTCGTGCTGACCGTCGGTTTGTGTGTGCTCGCTGGCTCCGGTGCGAGAGCCGGGGCGAAAGCCGATAATCTCGATGGCACATGGATCCCAACGTCGTTGGAGGTGGACGGCAAGAAGGCCCCGGCGGAGGCGCTGAAGAACTTGAAGCTCGTGATCAAGGGAACGAAGTTTACCCTGCACATCGACGGCAAGACGCTGAACGGCAGTTACAAGGCCGACCCGAGCAAGACGCCGAAGACGATCGACGCCACCTTCGAGGATCCGGCGGGGAAAACCGCGGCGGTGGTGCTGGCGATCTACGAACTCAAGGGAGATACGTTCCGCGTGTGCGGGGCGGCGCCGGACAAGGCACGGCCGAAGGAGTTCGCCAGCAAGCCCGGCGAGGGACACGAACTGGTTGTTTACAAGCGGCAGAAACCGTGAGGAATCGAACGCGAGGGGCGGAGAAAACCCCTCCCCCCAACCCCCTCCCCGCAACGGAGAGGGGGAGCAAGAAGGAGTGTTGGTCTTGCTCCCCCTCTCCGTTGCGGGGAGGGGGTTGGGGGGAGGGGTTCTCT
>DASPXY010001780.1:0-5158 GCA_035637055.1 Gemmataceae bacterium
GGAGCCATTGCCCCAAGCGGGCGTTTATCGCTGAAGGGAGTCGGCGCATGACCATGACACACGGGGTGCCTCTGTGCGACCTGCAGGGGCAATACCGCGAACTGGGGCCGCAAATTCACGAAGCGCTGGCGCGTGTCCTCGCTTCTGGACAGGTGATCCTCGGGCCGGAGGTGGCCGCTCTCGAAACCGAGGTCGCCCGCTATTGCGGCGCCGCCTGCGCCGTCGGTTGCAGCTCCGGCACCGACGCCCTGCTGCTGGCCCTGCACGCTCTGGGCGTCGGTCCCGGCGACGAGGTCATCCTCCCTGCCTTCACCTTCTTCGCCTCGGTCGGCGCCGTCTGCCGCGCTGGCGCCCGCCCGGTCTTCGTTGACATTGACCCAGCCTCCTGCAACCTGGATCCGCACCAGGTCGAGAGCAAGATCACCCAGCGCACGCGGGCGATCATGCCGGTCCACCTCTACGGTCAGTGCGCCGACATGGAACCACTCTGGCACCTGGCCGAGCGGCACGGTCTACCCATCGTCGAGGACGCGGCGCAGGCCATCGGCGCCGAGTACCAGGGCAAGCGCACCGGCACCCTCGGCGCCATCGGCTGTTTCAGTTTTTACCCGACCAAGAACCTTGGCTGCTACGGCGACGGCGGGATGGTCGTCACCAACGACCCCGACTGGGCGGCTCAGATGGCGCGGCTGCGGGTCCACGGTATGGAGCCGAAGTATCACCACAAGGAGATGGGCTGGAACGCACGCCTCGACGCTCTGCACGCGGCGGTACTGCGCGTCAAACTGCCGCACCTCGACCGCTGGATCGACGCCCGCCAGGCAGTCGCTCGCACCTACGACGCCCTGATCGACGAGCATCACCTCGGCCAGTTCCTCGAGCGGCCGATGGTCCAGCGCCAGCGGCGGCATGTCTTCAACCAGTACGTCGTCCGCGTCCGCAACGGGCAGCGCGACGCGCTGGTCAAACACCTGCACGCCGAGAAGATCGGCTGCGAGATTTACTATCCCATTCCTCTCCATCGGCAGGAGTGCCTGGGCCATCTCGGCTATCGTGAGGGCGATTTCCCCGCCAGCGAGGAGGCGAGCCGCACGGTGCTGGCGCTGCCGATCTTCCCGGAGATCACGGAGGAGCAGCAGCAACGGGTTCTCGGCAGCTGCGCGAACTTCCTGCGCAAGCGTGCGCGCCTGGCGGCGTAATCAAGTTGTCTTGTCCCGCTTGCGGGTTAGCGCAGCGAGCGCGAACCCGCAAGCGGGAAAAGCCAGGCATTCACTCTCCTTCGACACGAACCCCCAGCGTATCGAGCCGCTCGCGCAGCGCGGCGATGTGTTCCTCGGCGACGATCAGCGACGTCGGACCAAGTCGCCCCTCGATCAGCGCCCGCGTTCCGGGCCACTGTTGCAACCCATCGGCGATCTCCGCAGTCGGCACGGAAAGCACCTGCAGGCGTCGCAGCGCCAGCGGCGGCACCTGCGGACCCAGTAGCAGCAAGCGTGCCGCGGCCGACAGTGGGTGACCACTTCGCTGCACGAACCACGCCTCCAGCGTCTGGGGGCTCATCCCGTGATTGCGGCCAACTGCCAGCGATGCGGGCGTCAGTCGATAGCTGCGCCGGCCGTTGCTGCCGGCACGCTCGATCGGCTCGGCGAAGCGGCGCACCTCCGTCTCGATCAGCAGGTCCGAGCGCGCCAGGTCAACGCTGAGCGTCACGCCGTCGCCCTCGACCTCGACGCAGCGCTCCGGCGGCAACGTGTAGTCGCGCGTCGCCGTCAAGCGAAAATGGCGATAGTCAATGTCGCTATCGCGCGCTACCACCGCGAGACGCTCGGACAGGCGCACGGCCGGCAGGCCGCGCGCCAGGGCGTCGTTCAGATCTTCGGCGCTGTTGAACTCGAACAGGGCGGCGGCGGCGTAGATCTGGATGCGGTCGCGCTTGTCCGCCCAGGTCCGCAGCGAATTGACGACGGCATCCGGGGTTGGTTTCATGCCGTGGCGCTGCAGCGTTTGCAGGATCGTCTCGAAGGTGTCGCCCAGTTCCAGAGCGCGGTAGACACTCTCGGGCTGCAGCTGCAGGGTACAGGCCGAGCCGAGCCCGTGCCAGGCGGCGAAGCGGCCGAGTCGCGCTACCAGGTCCGGCGTCAGTCCCTGGCGATAGACAAGGATCTCCAGATTCGGCTGCACCAGCAACGTCTGCGGAAAGGCTGGGAAGGTCGGCGTCTCACCCAGCCGAAGCAGCCAGCGCCCGAGCGGCGACAGGCGCACCAGCCATTCTTCCTTACCCTGCTTCACTGCCTGCACCAGCCGCAGCTGATACGCCAGCCCGAGCAGAAATGCCGCCACGCCGCAAGTCTGCGCCTCGCTGCGGGCGGCGCCCTGCCAGTAAGGATGCCGCTGGAGCATCCATTCCGCGAGCGCTGTCGGGCTGGCCCAATTCTCGGCGGGCAATCGACTCAGGAGCAGGAGAGTAAGCAGATAGGCTGAGGGGTAAGGATTGCCGAGGGCCGCGGCGGCGCGCCAGCCGTGCTCGGGATTCCACGTCCCCAGGCGCATCAGGCTTGCCCACAAGGAGGCGATCGTCGCGGGCAGCCCATCTTGCCAGCAGCGCGGGAAGGCGTCGCTGCGCAGCTCGCCATCGACCGCGCGCAGCAACCCTTCGCTCAGCGCCAGCTCGACGGCGAGCAGGCCCAGGTCGGGCAGCGGACTGAGGCTATCAGGGGCCGCGGCGTTCAGCAGGGGGTCGCCTTGCAACCGCTCCAGGTCGCGCTTGAAGAAGCCGCCATGCTGTGTCCGCCGCAGCGGAATGGCGGCCACCTGCTGCCACAACACCGCCAGTCGCAGCGGCCATTCCAGCCCGTCCGCCTCATGGACGGTCAACGCCGTGCCCCGGCCGCTCGCGAGTGTCGCCGCCGGACACGCGGGCAACCCAAGATGGTCGGCGGGGACGCGGGCGGTCACCAGCGGGTGAGCGAAGACCACCAGGCGCGAGCCTTCGGCCTGAGCGAGCCACTGCTCAAAGGTCTTGATCCGCGTCGCGGGCGGCGCTTCGCCAGTTTCCTCCCACGCGACCAGTTCAGGATAGAGCAGACCCGCCTGCAGAACCTCCAGGATCGGCTGTAGCCCGTCGGGCTGGCCGAGCGTGACCAGCATCTCGACGAGATTGCCGACAGGCCAGCGCGGTTGGCGACTGTGGCCGATGAGGGCGAGGAGTTGCCGGCCGGCGGGGCTCAGGTCGCCGATGCGACGGTCGAGGACGGCGGGGTTCTGCAGCGTGTTCAGGCTACGTTCGATCAGTTCGGCGGCGGGCCACTGGTTGCGCGGCCGGCATAGCCGCCCGACCACCTGGCGCAGCAGGGGCTCGTCGTAGCACTGCAAGGTGCGCCGCAGGTATTCGGACCAGGTAGCAGGGTCGGTCGGCATGGCTGCAAGGAAAAAGGCAAAAGGAAAAAGGAAAAAGAAGAGACATGCGGTCCCTGATTTTCCGTTTTCCTTGTTCCTTGTTCCTTTTTCCTTTTCAGATGACGGCGGGTGTGTGGCCCATGCGCTGCAATTCCTGCACGACGGCATCAACGCGGCCCGACCGCACCAGCAGCACGCGCTCGGTGAGCCGGCCGACGATGTCCTGGGCCAGTTTGCGACTGGCCAGCAACTCCTCCGCCAGGACCACGTCCTCCGTCTGGATCAGGCAGACGCGGCGATGCAGTTTCACGGGAATGCGGGCTTTGTCCATGCTCAACTGTCCGCGGCGACGCCCGCAGGTTGCAACCCGTGGGCTTGACCATTCACCATTTCGGCGCCGTCCTCGATGCTGTAACTGTAACCTTGCTCGGTCAGGAACAGCTGCCGGTGATGGGCGAAGTCCAGCTCGCGCGTATCGCGCGTTACCAGAGTGTAAAAGTGGGCGATGTCGCCATTCGCCTTGGGCCGCAGGATCCGTCCCAACCGCTGCGCCTCCTCCTGACGGGAGCCGAACGTACCCGATACCTGGATCAGCACGTTCGCGTCCGGCAGATCGATCGCGAAGTTGCCGACCTTCGACAGGATCAGATGACGCAGTTCGCCCTTGCGAAAGCGATCGTAGAGATCCTCGCGGTCGACGTTGGCCGTCTGCCCCGTGATCAGCGGCAGGTCGAAACGCTTCTGGAGCTGGCGCAGCTGTTTGAGGTACTGGCCAATGATCAGCACCTGCTTGTCAGCGTACCTCTCCAGCAGGCGGGCGACGATCTCGTCCTTGGCCGGGTTTTCGCTGGCGATGCGGTACTTGTTGCGCCACTCGGCGACGGCGTACTCCATGCGCAGCGACTCGGGCAGGGCGACGCGCACCTCGCAGCAGGTCGCCTCGGCGATCCAGCCGCGCGACTCCAGTTCGCGCCAGGGCACGTCATACTTCTTCGGGCCGATCAGGCTGAAGACATCCTCTTCGCGGCCATCTTCGCGGATCAGCGTCGCCGTCAGCCCCAGGCGTCGCCGGGCCTGAATGTGGGCGGTCACGCGAAACACCGGCGCCGGCAGGAGGTGGACCTCGTCGTAAATGATCAGGCCCCAATCGCGCTGGTCGAACACTTTGAAGTGGGGAAACTCCGAGGGAGGGGCGAGGGTTGAGGATTGAGGATTGAGGATTGAGGATTGAGGATCGAGGATCGACCTCTCTCGCTCCTCGCTCTTCGATCCTCGCTCCTCGATCTTCGATCCTCGCTCCTCGCCCCGCTTCCCGGGCCGGTGCGTGAGAATCTGATAGGTGGCGACGGTGACGGGACCGATGTCCTTGACCTCGCCGCTGTACTCGGCGATGTCCTTCTCGGTGAGGTCGGTCTTGTCGAGGATCTCGCGTTTCCACTGCTTGACGGCGGTAATGCTGGTGGTCAGCACGAGGGTATTGCGCTGCACGAGCGCCATGGCTGCAAGGCCGACGATGGTCTTGCCGGCGCCGCAGGGCAGCACGATGACCCCGCTGCCGCCGCGCGCGTTGCCGCCGGCGTAGAAGACGTCGGCGGCCTCCCGCTGATAGTCGCGGACTCGAAACGGCAGGCCCGAAGAGGCGATCGCACGGAGGCGCGTTGGCAGCGGCGCGCCCTCGGTGTAGCCGGCGAGGTCTTCCGCCGGATAGCCGACGGCGATCAGGGCTTGCTTGAGGACGCCACGAAAGGCCGCCTCGACGGCA
>DASPXY010001781.1:0-3139 GCA_035637055.1 Gemmataceae bacterium
GAAGAGGGGTTGGTCCACCGCGACGTCAAACCCGACAACCTGCTCATCACGCGCAAGGGAGAAGTCAAACTCGCCGACCTCGGCATGGTCAAGCAGCTCGACGAGGATCTGTCGCTGACGCAGACCGGCCACGCGGTCGGCACCCCCTGGTACATGCCCTTGGAGCAGGCGAAGAACTCCAAGGACGCCGATGGTCGTTGCGATATCTACGCCCTGGGGTGCGTGCTCTACGCGCTGCTCACCGGCCGGCCGCCGTTCAGTGGAGGCACCCTGGTTGACGTGATCCAGGCCAAGGAAATCGGCACCTTTCCGGAGGCGCGAAAGTCCAATCCAGAAGTTCCGGGGCGGCTGGATATCATCATCGCCAAGATGACCGCCAAGCAAGTGCGGCATCGTTACCAGACGTGCGCCGAGGTTTTGAAAGATCTGGAGGGCCTGAACCTGGCGGGTGAGGCGCTCGGTTTCCTGGCGCCGCGTTCGGAAACGCCGCCCGCACCGAAGGCGGAACCGAGCCCACCTGGCGAAACCCCGCTGCCGCCGCCACTGAAGCGACCCGCCGACGTCTGGTACGTGCGCTACCGGTCGCCGGAGGGACAGCCGGTGGTGCGCAAGTTGAGCACGTCGCAAGTGCTGGAACTGCTGGAGAACGAGTCGTTCGACCCGCTGGCGAAGGCGACCCGCGACCCCAAGGACGGTTTCCGCGCGCTGGCGACCTTTCGCGAGTTCGAGGGTGCCGCCCTGGCCCGTGTCAGCAAGAACATTGCCGACCGGCAGGCCCACCGCTCCCTGAGCCAGCGCGGGAAGATTTACAAGCAGATCGAGGAGCAAGACCGGCAGCGCGCGGAGGCCGAGCGGGAGGCGGCGGAAACGACGGTCACCGGCTACTGGCTGGGGATTGGCTGGCGCGTCGCTGCCGTGGTCGCCGTTGTCGGGGGCGCCGTCTACCTGGTCAGCCGGGTCATCTCGATGCTCCATTGAGCCGGCGGAGACCCCTCCCCCCAACCCCCTCCCCGCAACGGAGAGGGGGAGAGCAGAAGGCTCCTTTGTCTTGCTCCCCCTCTCCGTTGCGGGGAGGGGGTTGGGGGGAGGGGTCTCACGCGACCCTCACTTCAGCACCAATTTCCCATCCGCAATGGTGATCTCGCGGACACCGCGGTAGCGGTCGTACGTCCCTTCCATCGCCGCGATGTCGTCGAAGTAGCCGACCACGTAGGCAGCGCCAAAACTCTCGCCGGCCTTGACTCGTTTGCCGTGCAACTCCTCAATGAAGCAGACGTAACCGCGCTGATGGCACCACGCCTCGGACACCGCCGCCGCATCGAGCGTCATCCCCGCCAGCCACGGCCCGGGCTTGCCGTTTACCGTCACCTCGTAAGCGCGGATCATTCGCTGCGGGATCTTGTCCGCCTGCCGCTGGTAGAGGAAACGAGCGTCTGGGGCGAAGTCCTTTGCGAACTCGGCCGCCGGGATCAGGCCGTGATAGCTGAGATAAACGCGAGAGAAAGTGTCGCCGCTCTTGTGCCGAATGTGCCCCGGCATGTCGATGCGATAAAACAGGTTGTCCACGTCGTTGACGCTGGTGATGCGTTCGCTGCTGAGGACGTAGCGGACGCCGGGCTGGAAGACAAGCGTCTGCTCCCAGAGCGAGCCGGCCTTGAAGCCCTTCGCCGGTTGGGTGAAGCGGTAACGCAGACGAACCGCGACGAAGCCCTTGCCGCGGATCACCTCCGGGTCCAGGCGCTTCGCCTGCGTGCAGATCTGCGGCCCTTCGACGTAGTGTTTGGGCAGGTTGCCGTGGAGTTTCGGGTCGCGCGCGTAGCCGTCATCCCGCCAGCCGGGAGCCATCAGGAAGTCCATGATGTGCAGGCCGAAGCCGGCGTCACGGGCGCCGGTCTTTTTGTCGAGCAGGCTGCCGGCGGCGACACCGCTGACGTAGCCCTTCTTGCGGATCTTGGCTTGCAGGGCATCGGTGTCGATCTGGACGTATTCGTCGGTCTCGGACACCTTGATGTCACTGGCCCCACCGGCGCCGGCCCAGCACAAGGTGAGCAAGCAGAAGGGGAGAGCGGCCGCGACGTAACGCATGGTGGACCTCCTTCAAGCCCACGGGTTGCGACCCGTGGGCTTAGCGCGGTGGGTTCAGGGCGCCGGCTAACGACTCAACAAGATCGCCAATCTCCTTGACAATCTCAGGCAGCGGCCGCGTCCCGGCCTGTTCCAGCCGGCGCACGAGAGCGCTGCCGACGATGACGCCATCGACGTCGTCGCGCAACATGGTCACGTGCTCCGGCCGGCTGACACCGAAGCCGACACACAGCGGTAGGTCGGTCTGCTTGCGTAATCGGCGGAGTTGGTCGAGCAGTTCGGCGGGCAACCGGTCGCGCTCGCCGGTGATGCCGGTAACGCTGACGCAATAGACGAAGCCGGTCGAGGCGCGGGCAATGCGGGCTTCGCGGTCGGGTGGTGTCGTCGGCGTGACGAGTTGGATCAACTTGAAGTCGCGGTCGGCGGCGAGACGGGCGAGGTCGTCGGATTCCTCGACGGGCAGGTCGGGGACGATGGCACCACTGAAACCGGCGGTCTGCGCCTCGGCGACGAAGCGCTCCGGGCCGCGATGATGGACGAGGCTGAACGAGACCATGCCGACCAGGGGAACGCCGCGCGGCGCCAGCACCTTATCCACCAACTGGCGAGCCAACGCGAAGATGTCGCGCTGGCGCAGGCCACGATGCAGGGCACGGGTGTAGGATGCCTGGATAACGCTGCCGTCGGCGATCGGGTCGCTGTAGGGGAAGCCGAGTTCGATCAGACCAGCGCCGCGGCGGGCGAGTTCCTCGACGACCTGGGCGGTGGCGTCGAGGTCGGGGTCGCCGGCGGTCACGAAGGGGATGAAGACCTTGCGGCCTTCCCGGCGGCAGCGCTGAAAGAGTGCGTCGATGGCATTCATAAGCAGAATTGAACCACAGAGACACAGAGACACCGAGAAGACAAAGACAGAATGAAGAACGGAGAACCGAGAACGGAGAACGGAGAATGAGGAGACGGCCCTCCCCTTCGGCTCATTCTCGGTTCTCCGTTCCCCGTTCTCCGTTCTTCATTCTGTCTTTGTCTTCTCGGTGTCTCTGTGTCTCTGTGGTTC
>DASPXY010001782.1:0-5468 GCA_035637055.1 Gemmataceae bacterium
GCAACCGGGTGCTGGTGGTGTCGGCGGGGGAGCAGGCGGCGAAGGATCTGCTAGCGAAGGTGCGGGAGCTTGTGGCGCATCCACTGGCACGGGGGAGCGTGGTGGACGAGGGCCTGATGCAGGTGATCTTGACGAACGGGAGCGTGATTCGGGCGGTTCCAAGCTCTGAGAGGCAGGTCCGTGGGCCGAGCGTGGACCTGCTGATCTTGGATGAGGCTGGTGGGATTGAGGACGCGGTGATCAACGCGGCGATGCCGACGACGGCGGCGAGGCCGGACGCCAGGATCGTGATGGCTTCCAACCCTTGGGGGCAGGTCGGGCGGTTCTATCGCGACATCCGGGCGTCTGACCGCCAGAAGGGGAACCATCCGAGCATCGATGTCTACCGCTGGACGATGGGTGACAGCCCGTGGCTGTCCTCCGAGCAGGTTGAGCACGACCGGGCGACGATGCCGGCGGCTCAGTTCGCGGCGGAGTACGAGGGCCAGTTCGCTGGGGTGGGGAATCTGTACTTCGATCCGGCACATGTCGAGGCTGCGCTCGCGGATTACCAGATGCTTGCGCCGCAAGACGCGAATGATGAGACGGTCAGTCTGGGGCTGGACTGGGCCAAGAGCTTCGACCGGCAGGCGATCGTCGCGGTTGGGGTGCTGGATGACTACGGCCTGAGTGCCAGGCAGGTTGAGGGTGGGCGGCCGGTGCTGCTGGTGCCGTGGCTTGAGACGGCTTCGCGCTCCTACGGAGAGCAGATCGGTGAGGTTGTAGACCTGGTGAAGGGGGCTAGGTCCAGGGGCCGGGCCGCCAGCAGGCGCCTACCGAACGAAGTTGCCGGAGGCAAGGTACAGGCCACCACAGGCGGCGGCCTGAACGCATCCGGAACCGGGATGTTCTTCGAGGACTTCGGGGAGCTGACCAGGTGGCGCACGAGGTTGGGGCTGGGACACCGCCCAGGGTGCTTCCACGTACCGGTGATCGTCTCGGAGACGAACGGGGTAGGCGACTACCCGACAGAGGACCTGGCGGACAAGCTCGGGAGGCCCGTCCAGACAAGAGGAGAGTTCGAGGCGAACCCTCGGCGGCCGGTAGTTGTTGGCTGGTGGACCAGCCTGCAAAGCAAGATGACGGCGTACGGGCGTGTGAGGGCGCTTCTGGCGCGGCAGCAGCTCGTGCTGCCCAACGAGTTGGAGCTGAAAAGGCAGATCCGCGGCGTGACATTCGAGATGCTGCCGGAGGGTGGGATGCGGATCGGCGCGGATCAGGAGAGCACGCATGACGACCTGACGGACGCGCTGAGCCTGGCGGTGATGGGGCTGCCTGCGAGTTGGGAGGCAGCCTACCGACCCTCTGAGAGCTTGGCGCTGGACTCCGACGAGTGGGTTGAGACGGGGGCTGGGCATCTGATTCCGAGGAGGCCGAGGCCGTGCAGGACGACTCTCGGACGCCACCCGACGACTATTCGAGCTGAGTAAAAACAAAGGGTAGGCACAAGGCGTTCCACGACCTTCGGTCGCCTGCCCTTAGAAGGGAAGAGAAATGAGCCTGTCCCAGACGGACGAGCTACTAGTGGCGAAGAGGAAGGTGGAGAACGCCAGGGTCAGGCTGTCCACGCTGGAGGGCGAACTCCAGATCCTGCCGCGTCACATCCGAAAGGCGTGGATGGAGTCTGACACGCTGCAAGCGTTTCGGGAGTTGAGCGCCAGGCGGGCTGAGCTGCCGGCGCTGATCGAGCGGGCGGCGGAGGAGCTAGAGGAGGCTGTCAGGGAGGAGTTGGAGGTTAGGCATGGGAGCGCTCCGCAGTGGCATGTTGATCGGATCCTCCGTGCGTACCGCAATCCGATGTTCCAGCGCCCAGGCCCCGCCTAAAAGGCGCCACCAAACGAGGTCCCTATGACGCGAAGCGGAGAGGCAGAAAGGAGTTCCCCTTCGGGCTGGGACCCGAATTGGGGCAACCTGGTACTGCATATGGTGCTTCGGGTCGCTGAGATCGCGCACGAACCAGATGGGTACGTGAAGCTCGTGTCGGACGACCCTCCGTTCCCGGTTGAGGCGACGTTTCTGTGCCGGGGCTGTTTTCATGGCGCCGAAGGCGGCCATGTTGAACTCCAAGAGCACCGCACTCCGGCGCCTGAGAAGCTACGAGTTGACCATTTGCTGATCCCTCTACGAATGGCAATGACGGGGAATGCAACCGAATGGGAGGTGGGTGATCTCGTCGCCGGGTGGGTTAACACGGAAACGAAGGCGTGTGCCTTTGATCTGTTGCTGTGGCCAGACTGAAGCGCATCCAGTGGGTGTGAATGGCGACCGGGAATCTTCGCATGCTACGCTGGCGAACGGCCAGCCAGGAGGAGTGCAAAGCACATGCCAAGTCTCGAAAGTCTGTATCGAGACCTCGAATGGGCTGAGGTCAAGTGGCGGGACCAGACGGTCAAGGTCGGGTGGCGGCCGGCAGCGCTAACCAGCGAAGCGCTTATCCGCTTCCAAAACCAGATTAATGACCTTCCTGACGACGCGCCCGTCACTGCTGCCGTACCGTTGATGGCGGGCTTGCTGATGGACATCATTGCTGAGTGGGATCTCACCGAGAAGGACGGTGGACCGCCTCTGCCTATTACCACCGAGAGCCTCATGAAGCTACCGTCTGATCTCCTGATCAGCGTTAGAAGCTCGATTCTCGACTCAACGTCACCGGGGGAATCGGAAGGGACCTCGCCCGATACTTCGCAACAGACGGTGGCGTCGGTGAGGTCCCTACCTGGTACTGGCTCATTCGAGCGGCACGCTGGCTAGGGGTTCCACCGTGGGAACTGGTGGAGCAGCCTTACGCCTGGACGGCCTGGGCGTTGGCAGCTGACCAGGCCGAGAATACGCCACGCGAAGGCCGGAAGCTATCCCCGGACGAGTTGGATGAGCACATAAGGCGCACCCGACGGGGTGCTTGAAAGGAGCAAGAGGGCACAAGCGCTGAACAAAGAGAAGTCTCGCTAGCCGAACCGATGGTCGGTAATCGAAAGAAGAGGGCGTGAGGCCCCGATCCGGGCGGGAAGCCCGGCGGTCCGATCAAGGCCACAGGCGAGCGGCGTGAACAAGCGTGACGCGGAACGCGCCGAGCGGTTGAGGATTCCTCCTCCTGCTCGGCGCTTGTGTCTCCTGGCAAGCAGGAGACGCCGTGCCAATAGCCGAACTAAAGCTTCAAGTTAGTGCCGATACCGGTCGTGCTCTGGCCGGGCTTCGGGCGTTCGAGAGCCATGTTAATCGAACCGTGGGCTCGACCACACGGGCCGGAAAAGATTTCACCACAGTCGGCTCGAAGATCGGCGCCCTCGGCACCGTTGCCCGCACGGCCGGGATGGCGGTCACAGCCGGTCTGGCAGCGGCAGGTGCCGCCGCAGTCGCCTTCGGCGTGCAGTCGGTCAAGGTTGCGACCACGTTCGACCAGACGATGCGGCAGGTTGCTGCCGTCCTCAAAGTGCCCATTGCCCGGATGGGCGACCTGCGCGGGGTCGCGCTGGACATGGGCAACAAGACTTCGTTCTCCGCCAGGCAGGCCGGCGACGCGATGTTGGAACTCGCTAAGGGTGGCCTGACCCAAGCGCAGATCAAAGCGGGCGGCCTACAGGCAACCCTGACGCTGGCGGCGGCTGGCGGCCTTGAGCTGGGCACTGCGGCGAACTTCGTCATCAAAGCGCTCGGGCAGTTCGGCCTGGGCGTGGACCAGGCGGGGGCTGCCGCCGCAGCGCTGGCCGGTGGCGCCAACGCCTCAACTGCGAGTGTGGAGGACCTCGGCCTGGCGATGTCCCAGGTCGGTCCTGGCGCCCGGAACGCCGGCTTGTCGTTGCAAGAGACCGCCGCCGTCCTAGCGGCGTTCTCCGACAACGGCATCCGGGGGTCGGACGCAGGCACCAGCCTCAAGACGATGCTGGTCAACCTCGTGCCGCACACGAAGAAGGCCAAGGAAGAGATGAAAGCTCTTGGCCTGTCGTTCGTGGATGCGCACGGGGCGATCCTGCCGATTACCGAGATCGCGGAGCGGCTCAAAGACCGTCTAAAGGGACTGTCCGAGGCGCAGAGGATCTCCGCGTTGCAAACGATCTTTGGCTCTGACTCCACCCGCGCGGCGACGATATTGATGCGGGAGGGCGCCACCGGCCTCGCCAAATACATCAAGGCCACCAAGGACCGGGGAGCGGCGGAGGAGCTGGCCAAGGCCAAGACCTCAGGCGCCGCCGGGGCGTTCGAGCGGCTCAAGGGCACCATCGAGACGGTTCAGATCGAGATCGGTACGGCGCTGCTGCCGACACTCACAGACGCGGCGGATTGGCTCTCGAAGAAGATCCCTGACGCGCTGCATTGGCTTTCGCACGAGCTGCACATAGCTCGCGACTGGTGGGATAAGAACAAGACCTCCGTCGACCTGGTCGGTCGGGTCCTCAGCGACATTTTCACGCCAGCGGCTAGCGACGCGGCCACCACAACCGACACTGCAAAGACCGCAGCGCAAGGGTTGAAGGAAACGCTCGACGGGCTCCTTGAGACAGTCCTGCGGGGAACTCAGGGGTTCATCGGGCTCGCGAGGATCGCCGGGAACGTCACGCTGCGTGTCCTGGATCTGATCGTCGCGACCGGCTTCGCCATTAACGCCATCGACCGGCTTTCCGGCGGCTCCGGGCATGCCGCCGACGACATGGTTGCGTGGGCGCGGGACATGCGAACCCAGACGCGTGACCAGCTCGGCAAGCTCGCCAAGGACGCCAAGGACGTCAAGGAAGCGATCGACCGAATCCACGGCAAGCACATCGACATCGAGGCGACGGCGAGCTTGACGGGGTTCGGTGCGCTTGGTGGTACGGCGCTGGTTGCTGCTGCGCACGGCCGGGCTGGTGGCGGCCGGGTCGATGGGATCGGCACCGAGACCTCCGATTCCAACCTGTATCGCCTCTCCAAGGACGAGCACGTCCTGTCAGCCGCCGAGGTTCGCGGTCTTGGCGGTCACGCGGCGGTTGAGCGGATGCGTGCTGCTGCGCGGGGCGGTCTGCCGGGCTTTGCCGAGGGCGGCGCGGTTGATGGCGGGTTCGGGGCAATGGAGCGGGGCATCGGCCGGATTCAGAGCACGGTCGAGCGGATCGTCACCCGAGCGTCGATCACGATCGTCCGCAAGGCTGTGGAAGCGCTCATGGCTGGCGCGATCTCTGGCGCCGGGCTGGGCGCGCTCGCCGGCATCCGGGGGTCGAACCAGCGGATCGTCCGGACGATCTTCGCCAGTATGTTCGGGTGGGGCTCTGCGGCGCAGTGGGCGGCCACCAACCAGCTCGTCTCGCACGAATCAGGCTGGCGGAACACCGCCCAAAACCCGACCAGCAGCGCGTACGGACTGTTCCAGTTCCTGAACTCGACCTGGGCCGGGACCGGGATCCACAAGACCGCCGACCCCAGGTTGCAGGCCATCGCCGGTGGCCGCTACATCCGTG
>DASPXY010001783.1:0-7018 GCA_035637055.1 Gemmataceae bacterium
TCGCGGGGGACGAACAATGGCATCGGCCGCGCCGCTCCAACCAGCGTGCCCGCCCCAAACACCGTCGGCAGCTGTGTCCGGTTGATCACCCGATCGATCTGATCGCCCGGGCGCACCACGCTGCTGACCCACAGAAAATCATAGCCGGCGTACACGCGAATGTGATCAGTCACCTGGTAGCCAAACTTCAGGCCGATCTCCGGGATCACCGCGAACCTGTTGCTGCTGAAGTGACCGATGTTCGTCGGCGCCGCCAACAACCCGCCCGACTGAGTAATCGGCGCCAGCCCCGGCGCGATGAACACGGTGGCGCCGTTGATGTTCACCACCTCGTGCATCACACCCAGCGCCAACTTGAACGAACCGCCGACGAAAAATTTCTGCCACCGATATTCCCCATCCACCCCAATCTGCCCGCCGTAGAAACTGTTCTTCGTATTGAAGGTGTCGAAGACCAGGATGCGCGTGCCGGCTGGGGCACGGACACTCGCATCAGTCAAGGTCAGATCCTCGGTGACGTTCAGATCCTCGTCCAATTCCAGGAAGCGGAAGCCCGCGAGCAAATCGACGCGGTAGTTGCAGCCGCAGAGCAGGTGATAGCGTGCGTTGGCCTCCACGCCCCACAGCTTGCTGTTGCTCCAAACAGCGACGCTGCCCGCCGTCCTACCTGGGAAGGCGACGAGTTCCGCTTCCTCCAGGCCGGTGTTGACGTTGTTGATCGGCCGCGAGATCTCCGGCGATCCACTCGAAGCCGCGATGAAGTTCAGTGGGTGATGGCCGAGGAAGAACCAGGTCGCCTCAAAGCCCAGGCCCGGCATGGACGGCACCGCGAAGCCTGCCGTGAAGCGGGCCCCCGAGAACATGCCGTAGTCGAAGTTGCCACTGGCTGGGAAGAGCACCGTGCTGTTCGGACCGAGAACCCCCGCGCTGGCGAGCGGCGTTCCGGCAGGGCTCGCGGTCACCAGCGGCGGGGCCTGGCTGCTCTTCATCCACCACCCCAGATACTCACCGCGCACCCAGAACCGGCTCGGGTCCGCGCAGCAGTTGTTGCACGGCCAGCAACCATTGGGACAGCCATCGCCCTCGCAGGGACAGGGACAGCAGGGGTTGCAGTCTCCCGGACAGCAACCTTCGCCGCCGGGGTGCATCATCGTCCCGTCGCCGTGCAGAGCCGCACCGTCATCGATCCAGCGCGACACCACACCGGCCGAGGGAGTCGATGGGACACCGGGGCCAACCGGGGGGCCGATCGGTTCGCCTTCCTTGGGTTGCGTCCCGGTCAGGGACGGGCCGACGGGCATCGGTTGGGAGGGCAGATCTGTTTTCGCCCGGGCGAACGCCGGCGGGGAGCCGCTCGGAACGCCGCTGAATGCAACCGGGGTGATCGGCGCTGCGGGCGGGGGATTCGGGGGCTCCTCCAACGGCAGCGGGTGTCGCAACGAGATGCCGCCGCTCGTCGCCGCGGCTGGCGGACTCTGTTGCGCCGGGCGCCAGACATTTTCTTGAGCAGGGGTTGGAGATACCGCCCACCCCAGCGCCAGAACAAGCCCGCTCGCGAACAACCCTCTCATGTCTGCAACCCTCCCTGGCACGGGGCGCGCTGGTTTCGCCCGAAAATGTGTCTGCTCCTGCTGCCGTGGTCTCGTCCACACCTTGCCAGGTCGCGGAATCCTTGACCGGCGCTCGCGTGGAGTCGTCTTCCCTAAATGTCGGCCCGGCGGCGGTGATCCGCGCAAGCGTTCGCCTTCGCGGGAAAGATCATGGTCGTGCGGGGGGAAGCAAACTCGGCAAGGCCGGCAAAACCTGTACGTAAAAAGTGGATGGTGGGTGGTGGGTGGTGGATGGTGAAGAGGAACACTTCTTCTGCACCATCCACCACCCACCATCCACCATCCACCTTCTGTTGGTCAGTCTTCTTCGGCGGGTTTGATCTGGCGGTGAACGGGCGGTGGGTTGATGACGCCCTTCCGCAGTTTCTTGCGGGCACGCGACAGGATCGGCCCGATGCTGTTGATCGGCATGTTCAGTTCGGTGGCGATTTCCTCGTAGGTGCGGCCTTCGAGGTAGTAGAGGCGCACAACCTGCCGCTCACGGGACGGCAGTTGCCGCAGCAAGCGGGCGACTTCCTCCAGCGTTTCGAGACCAACTCCCGCCTGCGGCGGCTCTTCCGCCTCCGCCTCGACATGACGAAGGGCGCCGTCGTGGGGGGGCTGAACCTCGCGGGCGGCAGCGCGGCGGGCTAGTTCCTGCACACAAATGCGCCGGGCGATCACGGTCAGGTAAGTAGCCAGGCTGCTCTTGCCGCGGAAATTCCGGAGCACTGCATAATCGCTCGCGACAATTTGGAGCAGGATTTCGGCGGCAAGATCCTCCGTGTCTTCCGGCCGGAGCGGCATGCTGCGCAGGTGCGACGTGTGATGAATAACGTGGTAAATCAGGCCGAGGAAGCGATCGACGAAGTCGTTCCAGGCGCCCGGTTCCTTTTGCAGACAACGCTTCAGGAGGTTGTGGTCAACCGGCGTGAGGGCCACGTGAGCTTCCTCGTTGAATTTTCCGGCGGTATGTGGGCACCCGAAATCTGGCGGCTCGCCTGGAGTGCGCACTATCTCTCTGCCCTATTTTACCCGGACAGCGCCGCCTGGGGTAGCCCGCTCTTGTGATTTCCGCAGCGGCCCAGGCGTCAGCACCGTTACGGCTGACCTATCTTCCTTCACCCGTTGTTCGATCAGGTTCTGCTCTGTCGCAAACCCCTCCCCCCAACCCCCTCCCCGCAACGGAGAGGGGGAGCCAGCCAAACAGTATCCCTTCTTCTCCCCCTCTCCGTTGCGGGGAGGGGGTTGGGGGGAGGGGTTTGCGACAGAGCAATCAGGTTCCCGACTCCAGCGCTTGCAGAATCCCCAGGAGCGGGATGCGCGCCATTTCCGGCCGGTGCGTCAGCTCATTCAGGAGTTCGTGGATGACTTTTTCAAACAGCAGCACGTCGAACAGCACGCGCAGTTCGCTGGCATCGGTCGGGAGGAAGCCGGCCTTGCCGGCCCCTTGCAAATACGCCCGGAGGAACGCCGCGCTGACCCAGTCGTACCAGAAGCGTGCCCACGGCTCCAGCACTTGCACGTCTTCGGGCCGGATCAACCCCGGCGCCCGGCCGCGGCCCGCGTGACCGAGCAGCGAACTGTACGCCGCGTAGTGGAACGAACGGACCATGCTCACCACGTCGCGCAGCGGCGACCGCTTCAACCGCCGCTCGGTGAGCGAGCGGTCCGCCTCCCCCTCGAAGTCGATGATGACGAAGTCCTTGCCCGTGTAGAGCACATGGCCAAGGTGATAGTCGCCGTGATAGCGCGTGCGCTGGGCGTGGAACCGTCGCGATAGCACTCCGCGCAGGCGCTGGTGAAGCGCGTCCTCGGTGGCGAGCAAGCGCTGGCCCTCGGTGCGCATCGGCTCCGGCATGCCCTCGACCTGTTCCGCCAACCGCTCCAGGGCGCGCCGCTTGAGGTTCCGCAGCGACTGGTAGACGCCGCGCTGATAGAGCGTGGAAAACGGCTCGGGCGCGAAGTCGGGCTGTTCCGTCTCGGCGGCGAGCGCGAGGTGCATCTCCGCGGTGCGCTGGCCGAGCAGCTGCGCCGAGCCGAGGTAGTTATCGATCAGTTCCCGGGCCTGGGGAGGCGCTTCGCGGGCCGCCAGTTCCAGGCCAGAGCCGACCACCGCCGGAATTTGCTGCGGCGCCGGCAGCGCCAGCACGCGCTCGAAGAACCGGCTCAGTTCGTCGAGCGTGAACTGCCAGGCGTGACCCTCATTGTGAACGTAGCCTTGCAGAAGCGCCAGCGTGATCGGCTCGCCGCGGCGCGAGCGGTACTCGATGGATCCCAGCAGGGTTGGTACGTGCGGGAAACTGCGGCGCGTGTTGAAAAATCTACCGATTTCCAGATCGGGATTGAGTCCTTCTTCGGCGCGGCGGAAGACCTTCAGGATCAGCTCGTTGCCGAACAGCACCGACGTGTTCGTCTGGGGTGCCTTGCTGAGCGTCGGCGGCGGCACGCCATCCCCCCGCGCCCGTACCTCGGCCAGTTGCGGCGAGGCCGTCGCAATCAGTTCGCCGTTGCCGACGCGATAATGCCTCCCGGTCGCCATCGCTTCCAGGAGCGACGTGCAGAACGCCGGATCCGCCAGGGCATCGCAGAGGAGCCCGTCTCGCGAGGTGGCGGGCCGCTCGCCCAGCGGAGTACCGCCCGGCTCGCCGCCCTTTGGGCCGCCCTGGATGCGGGCCAGCGCCAGGGTTGGCGCGTCCTGTCGTGCGCGCTCGACCGTCTCGCCAGTGAGCAGCGTCAGGGGTAACAAGTAGGTCTGCGGCTCGCCGTCGCTGTACTCCACACCGACCAAGGTGATGAACGCCAGCGTCTCACCGTAGCGCAGCCGGAAGGACTCGCGCACGGTCGCCGCCTTGACGGTCCGGCCATTGCCGATCAGCCAGGGCTGCTGTTGCAGGTAGGCGGGCAGCAACTCCTCCAGTCGGCCCCGCCCCTGATTGCGAAACAGGCTCTCCCAGTTTTCGCGCACGGTCAGCACCGGCAGCTGGGCTTGCGGGTCGCCCAGGGCGGCGCGGAGGGCGCTCGGGCTCGGCTCCAGTTTGAACCAGTAAAAGGCGTGCGGCCCGACCGTGAGCAGGTACGGCTGCTTGCCAATCACCGGGAACGGGTTGTGGCCAAAGAGTTCCATCGGCACCAGGCCCTGAAAGGCCGACAAATCTAGCTCCACAAACTCCACGAAGCGCGACAGGTTGGCGACGACGAGGATGTACTCCTCGTGGTAGCGGCGCAGGAAGGCGAGGATCTTGCGATTGTGCGGATGCAGGAATTCGAGGCTGCCGCGGCCGAACGCCTTGTAGCGCTTGCGCAGGGCGATGAGGCGCTTCGTCCACCACAGCAGCGAGTTCGGGTTATTTTGCTGGGCCTCGACGTTGAGCGCCTCATAGTGATATTCCGGATCGATAATCACAGGTAAATAGAGCCTTTGCGGATTGGCGCGCGAGAAGCCGGCGTTGCGATCGGCGCTCCACTGCATCGGCGTACGGACACCATTACGATCGCCGAGATAGATATTATCGCCCATGCCAATCTCGTCCCCATAGTAGAGAACGGGTGTCCCGGGCAGCGAGAACAGCAGGCCCTTCATCAGCTCGATGCGGCGGCGATTGTTGCCCAGCAGCGGCGCGAGGCGGCGGCGGATGCCGAAGTTGATGCGGGCACGCGGGTCGTCGGCGTACGCCCGGTACATGTAGTCGCGCTCCTCGTCGGTGACCATTTCCAGCGTCAGTTCGTCGTGGTTGCGCAGGAACAGGCCCCACTGGCAGTTGTCGGGGATGGCCGGCGTCTGGGCCATGATATCGATGATCGGAAAGCGATCCTCCATGTGAATCGCCATGAACATGCGCGGCATCAGCGGGAAGTGGAAGCACATGTGCCCCTCGTCGCCGTTGCCGAAGTAGGCGACGGCGTCTTCGGGCCACTGGTTGGCCTCGGCGAGGAACATGCGGCCATGGAATGTCTCGTCGGCGTGCCGGCGGAGGGCCTTGAAGAACTGATGCGTTTCGGGCAAGTTCTCGCAGTTGGTGCCCTCGCGTTCGTAGAGATAAGGGATCGCATCCAGGCGCATCCCATCGACGCCCATGCCCATCCAGAAATCGAGGACGGGGAAGATGGCGTTCCAAACAGCAGGGTTGTCGTAGTTGAGGTCGGGCTGATGGCCGTAGAAGCGGTGCCAGTAGTACGCCTTGGCAGTGTGGTCCCAGCTCCAGTTGGAGTGCTCGAAATCCTTGAAGATGATGCGGGCTTCCGTGTACTTCTCGGGCGTGTCGCTCCAGACGTAGAGGTCGCGTTCGGGACTCCCGGGCGGCAAGCGACGGGCACGCTGGAACCACGGATGCTGGTCGGAAGTGTGATTGATGACCAACTCGGTAATGACGCGCAGGCCGTGCTGATGGGCCGCTTCGAGGAATTCCTGGAAATCGCGCAGGTTGCCGTAGTGCGGATGGATGTCGGTGTAGTCGGCGATGTCGTAGCCGTCGTCCTTGAGGGGCGAGGGGTAGAACGGCAATAGCCAGACGGCGGTGACGCCGAGATCTTGCAGGTAGTCGAGTTTGTGTGTCAGGCCGCGGAAGTCGCCCATGCCGTCGCCGTCGGTGTCATGGAAGGCGCGGACATGGACCTCGTAAATGATCGCGTCCTTGTACCACAGGGGATCGTCATCGACCATGTGTGGGGCCTCCTTTTCCCCGCTATTCTCGCATCTTCCATGCCAGGCGGCGAGTGGCCCAGAAGGCATTGCCGAACTGGAACGCCGAGCGCTCCGATGAGCGGCGGGAAGAGGGGCGGAACAACGTAAAGGGCCGCGAGCGCCGCCTGGGGACGGCGGTTCGCGGCCCGGAGGGAGCGTCAGACGCCTCACGCCTTCAGACATTCGTCGTACAGTTGCTGAAACTCGCGGCTTACCTCGCGTGCCCCGGAACGCAGGTCGCGCAGGAATTGCTTTTCGGCGGCGTCGATCTTGCCGTCGGCAAAGAGCATCTTGCGCAGCCAGGCGGCCTCCGCCGCGTCGATGGAGCCGTCGGCCAGCACGTTCTCCTTGAGCGCCTCGAAGAAGAGGCTCTCGAAGGACGGGCAAGTCATCTTTGCCTCGTTGCGCAGGGCGATGAGGAACTCCACCTCTTCGCGGTCGATCTTGCCGTCGGCGTACAACTCGCGGCGGAGGAGTTCCACCTCCGCCTCTTCGATCCGGCTGTCGGCAAGGATTTCCGCCTTCAATTTCTTCAGATCGGCCATTGCTGCAGTCCTCCTGAAAAAGAGACACCTAATATGGGAAAACGGGACAAACTCGGGACAATCACCCGCTCACGAGAGGGCGGCAGCCTGTCCCAGGCCGCCGGGCCGCGGCTCCCCTTGCGGGTTGTCGTGGGGGCCGACCTCCCCGCGCCGGACGGGGATGGACACGGGTGCCGTGATCCCCAGACGCACCCGGTTGC